>NZ_JBBWCB010000085.1:0-26944 GCF_039888995.1 Pseudomonas rossensis
GAAATACTCGCTCCGCGCGGGGCGCGGGACAATGGTCAAAGCTATCAAGTTGCGTGACTGGTTTGGCCAAGATTTGAGAGATGTGGCGCCTGTAAGGGCCTCATCGCGAGCAAGCTCGCTCCCACAGTGGATTTGTGTCAGGTCACCTGTGTGAATCCAACACAAAACCATGTGGGAGCGAGCTTGCTCGCGATGGCGTCAGCACCGACACCAAAGCCCTCGAATCAGTCGGCTTCGTTGAGAATCAGGCTGCGGTAATGCCCCGGATTTGACCCCGACCACTTGCGAAACGCCTTGTAGAACGAGCTGGTATCGGCAAACCCTAAACGCGTGGCAATCTCGGCGAAGCTGATGGCAGGCTCGGCGAGCCAGACAATTGCCAGCTCCTTGCGCACGCTGTCCTTGAGCCCTTGGTAAGTCTGGCCCTCTTCAGCCAGGCGCCGACGCAACGTCGAAGCCGACATGCACAGCTGATGCGCCAGCGCTTCGGTTTCCGGCCAGTGTTCGGCGGGCAGTTGCCGCAAATCGTGCTTGATCCGGCTGGCCAGGCTCTGCGGGTCGCGGTACTTGACCAGAATATTCGCCGGTGCATGGGCCAGGAAACGCTTGAGTTCTTCGGGGCTGCGCTTGATCGGCAAATCCAGGCACTCGGCCGAGAAAATCATCCGCGTGCGCGGCCGGTCGAAACGCAGGTTCTCGGAGAACATCACCTGGTAGTCATCGCAGAAATCAGGCGTCGGGCACCGCAACTCGATGGCCAGGATCGGAATCCGTCGCCCCGCCAGCCAGCAGGCGACGCCGTGGACGATCATCCAGTAAGTGAAATAAGTGAAGGCACGGCGCGGGTCCTGGTCGTCTTCGAGCAGGACGATTTCCGCCAGGCTTTGCTGACGAACCAACTGTGCGGGCATGTGCTCGAGCATCAACGACAAAAAGCTCAAACCCGAGGTAAGGCCGGCGGCCAGGCTCGGCTGGACCATGGAGCAGCGACAGAGAAACTCCAAACTGCCGGATTTGAGTTTGCGCGGGTCCATGCCAAAAAACTCATCGTCCCGGCGCCGGGCCAATAAACGCCACAGCCTTGCATAAGCCGTGGCCGGTACGCGTGCATCGCTGCTTTCGAGCAGTGCCGGATCGATGCCGACTGTGCTCATTACCTCGTCAGTGGTGGCTCCCGGAGCACAACTTTGCAACAGCGCTTCACGCACCAGTTGAATGGAGATGGTGTCTTTTTCCGACATAAACGTCACTCGGGTGCACTGATTAATCTGTCGGCCATCTTAGGCAGCACGGAGTAAAAAGCCAGTCTTGCGCAAAATCCGGCTCAATTACCTGGCCCTGTGGCCGATAGGCTGTTGCTGGGAATTCCCGAATAGACATGGAGTTGCAAACGTTATGATCGTCGGCATTGATTTGGGCACCACCAATAGCCTGGTTGCCGTTTGGCGCAACGGCGCGCCCGAACTGGTTCCCAACGCCCTGGAAAGTCTACTGACCCCAAGCGTGGTGGGCCTTGACGACGAAGGTCGAGTGCTGGTCGGTCAGGCTGCAAAGGAACGTTTGCAGACTCATCCACAGTTGACGGCGGCATTGTTCAAACGACACATGGGCAGCGCTCATGAACTTCGTCTCGGCACCCGATCGTTCCGCCCGGAAGAGCTGTCGGCACTGGTGTTGCGCAGCCTGAAGGAAGACGTCGAACGCCTCTACGGAGAAACTGTCACTGAAGCAGTGATCAGCGTACCCGCCTATTTCAACGACGCTCAACGCAAAGCCACGAAAATCGCTGGCGAATTGGCCGGCCTCAAGGTCGAACGACTGATCAACGAACCGACTGCCGCGGCCCTCGCTTATGGACTGCATCAACGCGACAGCGCCAGTTCGTTTCTGGTGTTCGACCTCGGTGGCGGCACCTTCGATGTGTCGATCCTCGAACTGTTCGACGGCGTCATGGAAGTGCGCGCCAGCGCTGGCGACAACTTTCTCGGCGGCGAAGACTTCGACACCGTGCTGGTTCAGGCCTTTGTCGCCGCACACGCCAACGACGGAACCGACTATCGCCCATCGCCTGCGCCGCGAAGCCGAGCGCGTGCGCCATGCCCTTGGCCAGGCCGACAGCGCGACCTTCGTCCTGCGCCATGGCTCCGGTCAATGGGAGCAGACGTTCACCCAGACACAGTTGGCCGAACTCTGCGCGCCGCTGCTCGTGCGTCTGCGCACACCGATCGAAACCGCGCTGCGCGACGCGCGTATTCGGCCATCGGAGCTGGATGAAGTCCTGCTGGTGGGCGGCACGACCCGCATGCCAATGATCCGGCGGATGGTGGCCGGGTTGTTCGGTCGGTTCCCTTCGATTGCGCTTAACCCGGACGAATCGATTGCGCTGGGTGCAGCGGTGCAGGCAGCCCTGAAGGCACGGGATGCCGCACTCGAAGAGGTGGTGTTGACCGATGTTTGCCCCTACACCTTGGGCATCGAAGTCGCGGTCAGCGTCGGCGAAAGTACGCAAGCGGGTCATTACCTGCCAATTATCGAGCGTAACTGCGTGGTCCCGGTGAGCCGGGTCAAAACCGTCTCGACCCTGCGCCACCATCAGCGCGTTGTGCAGTTGAAGATTTACCAGGGCGAAAGTCGTTGGGTAAAAGAAAATATTTATCTGGGGGAAATGGACATCGAGGTGCCCGTGGCGCCGGCTGGCGAGATCAGCATCGATGTACGCTTCACTTACGATAACAACGGCCTGCTCGAAGCCGAGGCGCTGATAAATCGTACCGGTGAGCGTCGGACCCTAGTGATCGAAAACAATCCCGGTGTACTCGCCCCTAAAGAGATTCAGCAACGCCTGACTGCGCTGGCCAACCTCAAGGTTCATCCGCGCGAGCAACAGGTCAACAGCCTGCTGACTGCGCGCCTTGAACGGCTGTATCAGGAAAGTCTCGGCGATTTGCGCCAACGGCTCGATCACATGGCCAACCGTTTCCAGCAGATGCTCAACACCCAGGACGAACGAGCGATACGCGAACTGCGCTTGCAACTGACGCAACAGCTCGATGAACTGGAACAGGGGCTGTGGCGGTGAATTGCTGGGCCATTCTGGGGCTGGAAGCCGATGCTGACTCACGCAGCATCAAACGCCAATACGCAACGCTTCTCAAGGTACACCGCCCGGATGAAGACCCGACCGGTTTTCAGCGTCTGCGCGAAGCCTACGAGCAGGCGATGGAGTGGAGCCGCCGCGAACCCACGGTTGTACGACAGGCTCTTGCTCCGTCACTTGAAGAGGAGCTCAGTTTCGAGCTGGAACATGTACGGTTTGAACAGCGCGCCGGAGCGCAACAGGCCGAGCAGTTACTGGCAGACGTTACGGTAGAGCGGCTCGATGAACGTCTGGCGCAGGCACGGGTGTCTCACTGCGCCCGAGAGTTCGAAGATCAGTTATTGATGATGTGCCTGTCACCGCGCGACGACGGGATGTTGCTGGCCGCCTGGGGGCTGGTGCAGTTCAACTGGCTCAGTGCCTGGCAACGCCTGGATTTATCCTCGCAAGCGCTGGAGTTGCTGCTTCGCGCTTACTGTAAGCATGTGGAAAAGGACTTGCGCGAGTTGCTTGACGCGGGCCAGGTCGACGCGTTCATCGAGCGCTTTGTGGCGCTCAAACAGGCCGACTGGTTGCAGCCGTTCGAACGCCACGACTGGTTTAATGAAACCCTGGCCCGTTTACTGGTGGATTCGAGCTTCTGGTCGGTCCACGTGTTCGAAACGCTGTGTTCACATCAGCACTGGTACGTCGCCGCGAACGAAGCCGAAATCGAAGGGCGTTGCCCGCCACCTTATTGGACGGCACTGTTGCAGCGCCGAGATGACCAGGTTTTTGTTGAAACCCTGGAACGTCTGGCCGACCTGAATGATCGTGAGCCCCAGAGCCGCGCAGCACGCTTGTTACTGACGCCAATGACCGACACCGAGCGAAGCGCCTTCGCCCGGAGGTTTTTTGAAGCGGACTGGAATGCCTGCCGCACCCTCAGCGAGAAGCTCCAGCGCCTGGGCCCGGCCCGATGCCGCCAAATGCCAAACGGCGATCCATTTTTCTGGAAGCCCCTTGTGCAGCCCCGCCAGGCCAGGCCCATGTTTGCCGGGTTGCTGGGGGCATCACTTACCTGGGCAGCCGGTGAATACCTCAGTGATAAATCGGGTATCGGCGCAAGCTTTGCCGCGATGCTGTTCTGGCTGTGCGTGTTGGCTACGCCGAGCGCGGCATTGTTGTGGGTCTGGTGCCCGATGGCGGACCGGTTCTGGTCATTCGACGTGCGTTTGAGTCGCGCTGTTTCGCCTCGACTCAGCCTCAGACGCCCTGCGCCGCTAGTGCTGCGCGAGTTGCTGCCCAGCTGGTTGATGGGGGCGCTGACATGGGCCTGTTGTGGCGCGGCGGCATTTGCCAGCTACACCGTGGTGCTGCTAGCGCTAGGAGGATTGAGTCGTATCGCCTGGCCGGAAACGCTGCACATCAAGCCTCCCAAGGTTCGGCTGCCCGCTTTGGGACGCGCACCGTCGATTGCTCTGATGATTGGGGTCATTGGTCTGACGCTCCTGTTTTACACCATTGCCAGCAGTCAGTTGATGGGCCCGGATCAAGGATTACAACCTTTTTCCAAACGCAGTTGCAGTGGGCCCCTCGACAGCCGTCAGGAATGCCGGATCGCCCCCACGCAGGAGCAATGGTATGGGCAATCACGCGCGCAGGAGGGTCATCGATGAACAAACGCGTTAAGGCAATCGCAATTACCGCCGTGCTGACAGTCACCTTTCTCGGTATGTTGAGAGAGCATCAAAGCACCCTCCTGACCCCAATTCAGCGCTGGATCCATGAACCCGACCTCGCCGAGCGAGAAAAGTCCATCGCCCTTCGCCCGCCGATTGCCTGCCTCAATTCAGTCGACAGCCGCTGGCGTCACGCCTACACCACCTACCTGAACCGGGACCGCAAAGCCGATCCAACCTTGAAAGCGCGTTTTCCCGAAGACTTCGACCCGATGGTCAGCCTCCGCGAGCGGCTCAACTACCGGAGAGCCAACGATGTTTACATTTGCCGGTTGGACCCAGTGCGAAAAGAGAATCTTCAGAGGTCGGCACCTGAGTTGATACCGTTGCAAAATCGCTTTGAAGTGTCGCTGACGGCGGCCAACCAAGCCGCCGAGAAATTCGATTTTTTCAGCCCCACGCCGCTCTATTCGGTCAGCCCTGCAGATAAGGCCGAGCGCGACAACCTGTTTATCCCGCTAGTCAACGACTACCTCAACGCCTCTGACCACCTGCGCCGTGCGCTTGATACCCAGGATCAAGGTTTGCGACAGGTCCAGTTCGAACAACTAAAGACTCGGGATCAACTCAAGTACGCGCACATCCTCACCTACATGCTCGAAGCGCGAACCCTCATGCTCAAGCTCGACAGCCGTGTTCGCGAACAGACCTTTACCTCCAGTGACCTGAGCGACGCGACACTCAAGCTTCAACAGGGCTGGGACGACGGCACCCATTACTTGCAAGCCAACCCGGCAACCAGCAACGCCGATTACCCGGAAAACATCTGGAACTATGTGCGTTCACCCGGCAAGAACTATCTGGATGCCGTTAACAGGCTGCGCGACGACTGGAAGGCCAACGCCTCGCCACAACAGCTGAGTGATGACTTCGAGCGGATCGGCCGCCGATATGATCAGTTGATCGAGGTGTACAACGATCGGGTGAATCCGCTGTTTTGACGACGCATTGAACAATGCGCTCAGGTTAGGTTCTGCTACATGTCAATGAATGCCATTTGGGAATGAGTGTCATTATTTTACAAATTAGCACCCTATCTAATGACGCCACGGTGCTAAATGCTTGTTCCTTTTCTGATCATGCTGCGCGAAGGGATTGAAGCCGCGCTGATTGTTGGCATCATCGCCAGCTACCTCAAGCAGACGGGTCGAGGCCAGTGGATGCCGGCGGTGTGGATCGGCGTGTTTCTTGCCGCGGCCCTGGCCCTGTTGGTCGGTGGTGGCCTGGAACTGGTCAGTGCCGAGTTCCCGCAGAAGCAACAGGAACTGTTTGAAGGCGTGGTCGGCCTGGTCGCCGTTGGCATTCTCAGCTCCATGGTGTTCTGGATGCGCAAAGTCGCGCGTTCGATCAAACAGTCGCTGCACGTTTCTCTCGATCACGCGCCGACCGGTTCCAAACCGATTGCCGCCACGGCGACCTCAGTGTGCAGTTCTGCTCCAACACCACCGACACCAACATCCACGCCCTGCGCGACATCGTGAAAAACCTACCGGACTTACTGCTGGCGCGTTGGAAACAGGAAGGCTGCGTGCCGCCCCAGGCCCCGGCAAAACCCGGAATGCCTGCGCAAAGTGCGCGCAACTTTCTCGGTTTTCGCGACGGCTCAGCCAACCCCGATTCCAACAATGCCAAGTCAATGGACAGCATCGTCTGGTTTCAGCCCGGCAGCGACGAACCAACCTGGGCGGCCTATGGCAGCTAACAGGCCGTGCGGATCATCCGCAACTTCGTCGAGCGCTGGGACCGCACGCCGCTGCAGGAACAGCAAAGCATTCTCGGCCGGGTCAAGAGCACCGGTGCGGCGATGGGCGGCGATGGGCGGCGAGCATGAAACCCAGGTCCCGGACTATGCCAAGGACCCTGAAGGCAAGTTGACCAAGCTCGACACCCCGGAAAAAGTGGTGGGCGGCGCAGCGGCTCTGCTTGAAGAAGTCGCTGCGACCAAGATCTCCGGTGAAGAAGATCGCTACAGCCACACCGACCTATATGACTTCCAGGGCAACATCGACGGCGCGAAAAAAATCGTCGATCTGTTCCGTCCGCAGATTGAAAAGCAGGACGCGGCCTTCATTGCCAAAGTCGACAAGAACTTCGCGACGGTGAACAAGACGCTGGCCAAGTACAAAACCAAAGACGGCGGTTTCGAGACGTATGACAAGGAGAAGGAAAACGACCGCAAGGCGCTGGTCGGGCCGGTGAATACACTGGCTGAGGATTTGTCGACGTTGCGTGGGAAGTTGGGGCTGAACTAAACGTCGGCGTTGTCTGCGAAAAGATCGCAGCCTTCGGCAGCTCCTACGGGTGTACGTCGTCCCACTGTAGGAGCTGCCGGAGGCTGCGATCTTTTGCTTTAAGCCTTACAGAATGCGATAGAGCAACCGCTCGATCCGCACACGACTCACGCGCTTGAGAAACTTGGCCACCCCCGCCGGGTATTCCAGCAGCGTTTCCAGTTCCTGGTAACGCTCGATGCGGCGAGTGTTCTCGAAAATCTCCGCCAGCTCTTTACGACGCGGCTCCAGCAGTTCGCCTTTCGGATCATCAATCAGCAAGGCGTTTTCCAGGTCGAGTCGGAACGCCCGCGGGTTGAGGTTGTTGCCGGTCAGCAAGGTGTAGCGCTGATCGATCCACATGCCCTTGAGGTGATAGGTGTTGTCGCCGTCACGCCACAGATGCAGGTTCAACTGGCCGCTGTCGACACTGCGATGATGACGCTTGGCGAAACGCCGCAGGCTGATCTCGTAAAGGTACGGCAGCGCCGAAATCACCTTGAACGGTTCGCTCGGCGAGATGTAGAAGTCGTTGGCCGTCTTGTCGCCGACGATGATGTCGATCTTCACGCCCCGCGCCAGTGCCCGATTGATTTCCCGGGTCACTGTCAGCGGCAGGTTGAAGTATGGCGTGCAGATGGTCAGTTGATGCTGAGCGCTGGCGATCAACTCGCAAATCACTCGACTCAGCGGGTTGTTCTTGCCGACACCGAGCAATGGACTGACCGATAAACTGCCCTTTTCCGTGGTGCCTGTCGTGGTGTCATACGCCGCGTGCTTGAGGCGGCTGCGCAAGTCGCCGATGTCGTTGCGCAGGCTGCGGGTGGTTGGCAGGTTCGGCAAATCAAGACGATGCACCGCTTTGGAAGCGATCAGACCGTGCTGAATCAGGTGCTGCATCGAATCGGCCAGGGCGCTGTTCTGCAGCAGGTGATAACGGTCGTAGCGGTATTTGTCGAACTTGTGCAGGTAAACGTTGTTCAGACTCGCGCCGCTGTAGATCACACAGTCCTCGATCACGAAGCCTTTCAAGTGCAGCACGCCGAACAGCTCTCGGGTCTGCACGGGAACGCCATACACCGGCACTTCACTGGCATGAGTCCGGGTGGTTTCCTGATACCAGGCCGAGTTGCCCGGCTGCTTGCCGGCGCCGATCAAGCCGCGCTGGGCGCGCAACCAGTCAACGACCACCACCACGTCCAGTTCCGGACGCGCCAGTTTGGCCGCGTGCAAGGCATCGAGAATTTCCTGGCCGGCTTCATCCTGTTGCAGATAAAGCGCGACGATATAAATGCGCCGGGTGGCGCTGGCGATCTTTTCCAGCAGGCACCGGCGGAACTCGGCAGCGCCGGAAAGAATGGTGACGGCATCGGCGGTCAGCGGAAAACTGCGCAGTTTGGGCAGCAGAGAGCGTTTGAAAAGCGACGGCATAGGGCTCGCAAAAAGGTCGAATCCGAAGAACCCGAGAGCTTACACCATGGATTGCCTTGGGTCTTGTGAGTGTCTGTGAAGGCCCCTTCGCGAGCAGGCTCGCTCCCACATTGAAATGCATTCCCCTGTGGGAGCGAGCCTGCTCGCGAAAGCGATTTTTCAGGCAACACAAAATACCCACTTGACCAAGGAGAACGATCATTCTACTGTTCGCAACATGAACGAAATAACCAGCAACGACACACGCGACATCATTCTGGATGTCACCGAAAAGTTGATCTACAAAAGTGGCATCGCTGCCACCGGGATGGATCTTCTGGTGAAAACCGCCGGCGTCTCCAGAAAGAGTATTTACCGCTACTTCGCCAACAAGGAGGAGCTCACCGTCGCGGCCCTGCAACGCCGAGATGTGCGCTGGATGCACTGGTACAGAAGCGAAGTCGACCAGGCTGAAACACCGGCCGACCGGCTGCTCAACCTGTTTACCGTGCTCAAGGCCTGGTTCGCCTCCGAAGGCTTCCGTGGCTGTGCATTCATCAACACCAGCGGCGAAACCGGCGACCCGCAAGACCCGGTTCGCCTGGTTGCCAAAGACCACAAACAGAAGCTGCTCGACTATGTGCGCGAGCTCTGCACCGAACATGGCGCCACAGACCCGGAGACGCTGGCCAAACAGCTGCTGATCCTGATCGACGGTGCCATTACCGTGGCGCTTGTCATGGGTGATCACAGTGCCGCCGATAATGCGCAATGCATGGCGCGAAAGTTATTGGACCTGTAACACTTTAACCAAGCCCGACAACTTGCTAGAACTTTACTTTGATAGGGAGACTATTAATGTCTAATGCCGAAGTTCGTCCGCCATTGCCGCCATTCACCCGTGAATCGGCCATCGAAAAAGTACGCCTGGCCGAAGACGGCTGGAACTCCCGCGACCCGGAACGGGTGTCGCTGGCCTACACCCTGGACACCAAATGGCGCAACCGCGCCGAGTTTGCCTACAACCGCGAAGAAGCCAAAGGTTTCCTGACGCGCAAATGGGCCAAGGAACTGGATTACCGCCTGATCAAAGAACTTTGGGCCTTTACCGGCAACCGCATCGCCGTGCGTTATGCCTACGAATGGCACGACGACTCGGGCAACTGGTTCCGTTCCTACGGCAACGAAAACTGGGAGTTCGACGAGAACGGTTTGATGGCCAATCGGTTTGCCTGCATCAACGACATGCCAATCAAGGAAAGCGACCGCAAGTTCCACTGGCCGCTGGGCCGTCGCCCGGATGATCATCCAAGCTTGTCCGACCTGGGCCTATAACTTCTGACTTGAAACGATATCCCCCCTGTAGGAGCTGCCGGAGGCTGCGATCTTTTGAGTTTGCTTTTCAAGGGCAAGATCAAAAGATCGCAGCCTTCGGCAGCTCCTACAGGGAGACCGAGGAAATCAGGCTACTGCAGCGGTGTGCGTGACCTGCGCTTTAGCTTCCAGCTCCCTCACCAACGGCAATACCCGCTTACCGAAATACTCCACTTCTTCCTGGAAGTGCAGAAACCCCGCCAACACCAGATCCACGCCCACCGCTTTCAACGCGACGATCCGCTCGGCAATCTGCTGAGGTGTACCGATCAGGTTGGTCTTGAAACCGTCGTTGTACTGCACCAGATCCTCGAATGTCGACTTGGCCCAGTTGCCCTCACCCTCAGGTGACGCCCTGCCCGCTTGCTTCGCCGCATCGCCAAACGCATTCACCGCCTCGGGGTCAGCCTGATCGATGATTTGCGCCAGCACGGCTCGCGCTTCTTCTTCAGTGTCGCGGGCAATGACAAACGCGTTCACGCCGACTTTCACCGAATGATTGTTCGCCGCCGCCTTCGTGCGAATGTCGTCGACCTGGGCCTTGATGCCTTCCGGGGTGTTGCCGTTGGTGAAGTACCAGTCCGAAACCCGTGCCGCCATATCCCGAGCCGCGCGGGAACTGCCACCCTGGAAGATTTCCGGCTGACCCAGCGGTTTGGGTTTAAGGCTGTAGTTGTCGAAGCGGTAGAAGTCACCGCGAAAGGTGAAGTTGTCCTGGCTCCAGATGCCCTTCAGCGAGCGGATGAATTCTTCGGAACGGCGATAACGCTCGTCGTGTTCCAGCCAATGTTCGCCAATCGCCTGGAATTCACCCTTGAACCATCCACTGACAATGTTCACCGCCACCCGTCCGTTAGTCAGTTGGTCGATGGTCGCCAGTTGCTTGGCCGCCAGTGCCGGTTGCCAAGGGCCAGGAAGGATGGCGGCGATCACTTTCAGGTGGGTGGTGGCGGCCAGTAGCGCATGGCTGAAGGCGACGGATTCGTGCTGGTACTCGGCGCCGTAACCGGCGGTGAAGCGGATCTGCGTCAGGGCGTATTCAAACCCCGCCTCCTCGGCCAGTTGCGCCAGTTTGCGGTTGTAGTCGATGCCCCAGTGGGTGCGTTGCTCGATTTTGCTGACCACCAGCCCGCCGCTGACGTTCGGCACCCAGTAGGCAAATTTGACGGCTTGCTGACTCATTGGCATGTCCTCGGGACGTTAGGGAAGTCCTTAGGCAAGAGCAGCAACCGTGCCAGCGCAGAATCGCGACGTGTGACACGACTGCCTTGAGCCGAGCGAGATCCCTGTGGGAGCGGGCTTGCTCCGGGCGGCGTTCCGACGAAAGCGGTGTGCCATTCAACATCTTCGTTAGCTGACATACCGCTTTCGCGAGCAAGCCCGCTCCCACAGGAATCCGGGTGTGTCTGGGGCAATTTGCTGATGCACTGTTGGCGCAGCAACATTTGCAGCCGGGGAAAACCCGTACAAGCCCGTAATGACAGGCCTTTGAATTCGGCATGGACCGTGCAATCCCCAGTGACATCCACTGCCGATCCAAGGAGCCGTCCCATGACCGAACACCAGGTAATCAATCCGCTGTCCACTGGCACTGACTATGAAGCGCTGGCCGCAAGGTTCCGGCCGATTTTCCAACGCATCGCCGCCGGTGCCGTTGAGCGCGAACAGTCCCGCAGCCTTCCGTACGAACCGATTCAGTGGCTCAAGGAAGCCGGGTTTGGCGCGGTGCGGGTTCCGATTGAATATGGCGGTGGCGGCGCCTCCCTGCCACAACTGTTTGAGCTGCTGATCGAATTGGCCGAAGCCGATTCCAACGTCCCTCAGGCCTTGCGCGGGCACTTCGCATTTGCCGAGGATCGCTTGAACTCGGCGCCCGGGCCGGCGCGGGATCTGTGGTTCAAGCGCTTCGTCGACGGTGACATCGCCGGCAATGCCTGGACCGAAATCGGCAGCGTGGCGATTGGCGACGTCATCACCAAAGTCTCGCCTCACGGCGATCAGTGGCGGCTCAACGGCGAGAAGTTCTACAGCACCGGCAGCCTGTTTTCCGACTGGATCGACGTGTACGCGCAACGCAGCGACACTGGCGGCGATGTGATTGCTGCGGTCCGGACCCGCCAACCGGGCATCGTGCAGAGCGATGACTGGGACGGTTTCGGCCAGCGCACCACCGGCAGTGGCACCTCACGGTTTATCGATGCCGACGTGGCGGCCGAGAACATCATCGACTTCGCCACCCGTTTCAAATACCAGACCGCGTTTTATCAGTTGGTACTCCTGGCGACACTGGCCGGGATCGGCCGTGCGGCGTTGCGCGATGTGGCTCACCAGGTACGTGAACGCAAACGCATCTACAGCCATGGCAATGCGCAGCACGTCAGCCAGGATTCGCAAGTGCAGCAAGTGGTCGGTGAAATCGCGGCACTGGTGTATGCGGCCGAGGCCAGCGCCTTGAGGGCTGCACAACCGGCGCAGCGGGCGTATCTGGCGCGATTTTCGGGTGATGAAGCCTTGGAACAAGAAGCGAATGTCGCGGCGGAAATCGAATCGGCCAAGGCTCAGGTGGTGGTGTCGGAGCTGATCCAGCGAGCGACCACAGAGCTGTTCAATGCACTGGGGGCTTCGGATACGCGCGTGGGTAAATCGCTGGACCGGCACTGGCGCAATGCGCGGACGGTGTCGTCGCACAATCCGGTGATCTACAAGGCACGGATTGTCGGGGATTGGGCGATCAACGGGACCGAGCCACCGTTTGTGTGGCAGATCGGGAATGGGCCTGAGCGCAAATCTGACTGACACACATAACACCAACGTAGGAGCTGCCGCAGGCTGCGATCTTTTGACTTTGCCTTTTTAAGATCAAAAGATCGCAGCCTGCGGCAGCTCCTACAGGGTTGCCTGTCGAACAATGGATAGCGCTTGACCGGTCGCCCGCAAGAACGGTTATAGGTAAGATATCGGCCCTTCCCCGCAGCCCTGTCCTGCGCCCCGCCGAATAAGCCGACTCCATGCCTTTCGAACTCAGCGTTGACCTCACCACCCTGGCCATTCTGGCCCTCGTCGCATTCATTGCCGGTTTCATCGACGCCATTGCCGGCGGTGGTGGTCTGTTGACCACTCCGGCGCTGCTGACCGCAGGCCTGCCGCCGCATCTGGTGCTGGGCACCAACAAACTCAGTTCGACGTTCGGCTCGGCCACGGCCAGTTTCACCTTCTACCGACGCAAGCTGTTCCATCCAAGGCAGTGGATGCACGCGATTGTCGGCACCTTGGTGGGCGCGCTGACCGGTGCCGTGGTCGCTCACTACCTGCCGGCGGAATGGCTGAACAAGATGCTCCCGGTGATCGTTTTCGGCTGCGGCGTCTATCTGTTGTTTGGCGGCACGCCGAAAGCGCCGCTGGACAGCGACGCACCGATCAAGAAAAAGTGGCAATCGACCCAAGGCTTCGGCCTCGGGTTTTACGACGGCGTGGCCGGTCCCGGCACGGGTGCGTTCTGGACCGTCAGCACGATGCTGATGTACCCCATCGACTTGGTGAAGGCCAGCGGCGTGGCGCGCAGCATGAACTTCGTCAGCAACATTGCCGCACTGTCGGTGTTCGTGTTTTCCGGGCAGGTGGACTGGATCATCGGCCTGAGCATGGGCCTGTCGGTGATGGTCGGGGCGTTCTTCGGGGCTCGCACCGCCATCAGCGGCGGTGCGAAGTTCATTCGCCCGGTGTTCATCACCGTGGTGCTGGGCTTGACCGTGCGGTTAGCTTGGCAACACTGGTTCAGCGTGGCCTAAGCGCCGCGCTACATAGACGTCGATCAGGTAACGGGCAATCGAGCGTGACGCCGGCAACGGCGGCATGTCGCGTACGTTGAACCACTGGGCGTCTTCGATCTCGTCTTCCTGACACACAATCTCGCCACCGGCGTATTCGGCATGGAAACCCAGCATCATCGAATGCGGGAACGGCCAGCACTGGCTGCCCATGTACTGGATGTTCTTGACCTCGATCTGCACTTCTTCGCGGACTTCGCGAATCAGGCAGTCTTCGGCCGACTCGCCCGGCTCGGCAAACCCCGCCAACGTGCTGTAGACCCCGCTGACAAAGCGTGGCGAACGGGCCAGCAGGACTTCATCGCCCCGGGTCACCAGCACAATCATGCTCGGCGAAATGCGCGGGTAGCTGCGTAAATCACACGGCTCGCAATACATCGCCCGTTCCCGGGTCACTTGGGTCATCGCCTGCCCGCAGTTACCGCAAAAGCGGTGTTCGCGGGCCCAGGTGCCGATTTGCGCGGCATAACCGAGCACTTTGTAGAGCGTATGGTCGCCTTCGAGCATGAACGCCCGCAGGCCTTTCCAGTTGCAGCCCGGCACATCGCTGTGACTGCGCAGCTCCAGTAAATAGACCGGTTCGCCGTCCAGGTGCCCGATGCCATGTTCGGCAAGGATCGACAGGTCCTGGCGCTTGAGCCATTCGCGCGAAAACAGCGCGCCATTGTCATCGAACAGAAAGCCTTCGGGGCTGCGCGCTACCGCCCAGCCGCCGGGCTGGTCGGTGTCCAGTACTGCAGTGGTCCAGCGTGAAGTCATTTTTAATCAATCCAGAAATTCGGGTTTCTGTTTGCTCATATGGGCGGCCATGGCCACGCGCAGATCGGTGGATTGCAGCATGGCGGCGTTCCAGGTGGCGACGTATTCGAGGCCGTCATCGATGCGATGGTCGCGCATGTAGCTGATCATCTCTTTGGTGCCGGTGATCGCAATCGGCGACTTGCTGGCGATCTCGCGGGCTATGCCCATGACTCCGTCGAACAGGCTGGCCGTGTCGCTGTAAACGCGATTGACCAGGCCCATGCCACGCGCTTCTTCGGCACCGAACGCGCGACCAGTGTAAGCCAGTTCACGCAGCATGCCGTCACCGATGATCCGCGGCAAGCGTTGCAAGGTGCCAACGTCGGCAGCCATGCCGATGTCGATTTCCTTGATCGAGAATTGCGCATCTTCGGCGGCGTAACGCATGTCGCAGGCGGATATCAGGTCGATGGCGCCGCCCAGGCAATAACCCTGAACCGCCGCCAGTACCGGTTTGCGGCAATTGTCGACGGCATTGAAAGACGCTTGCAGGGCGAGGATTTTCCGGCGCAGCAGGCGCGCGTTGCGCCCCACGTCCTTGCCCAGCTCATTGGCCACGCCGGCCAGCATCATCAGGTCGATGCCGGAAGAAAAATGCTTTCCCGCACCACTGAGCACCACCACCCGGACTTCGTCGGTGTCGTCGACCCACTGGAAAATCTCAATGATCTCGCTCCAGAACGCGGCATTCATCGAATTGATCTTTTCCGGCCGGTTGATCTGCACATGGGCGATTTTATCGGCCAGTTCGACGGTGAACGCAGTGTACTGAGACATGGCAGTGATCCTTTTACCGGGCAGAAAATGAGGCCCGGACTATAACAAGGCAACATGGCCGGCTGTAAGGCAGCGGTTCGGCCAAAGACGGGACTAACCGCCGCGCACCACAACGGTGCATGAGCATTGCCGCGCTTCGCACATTCATGTGACATCTCGACTTTTTTTTGAGGCAAAACGTTAAAAAACATGCCCTCCGTCGGTGCGTTTCTCTCTCCAAGCGGTACGTCCGTACCTCTTTAAACCGATTGTCGAACAATTTTGCCATCTGGCCTCCCCCGCTCTAAGTTCTGGCCTAGACTCAGTTCCGCGGGGCGAAACCGGCGGGTCACAAAGCGGAAAGAAAGTCGAAACTTTTGCCGCTGGTGACGGGTCAGGTTAAAGGGAGGTGCGTTGCGACTGGTGCAATCCTTGCAATGTCCACTTCAGCCATTCTGCTTCAACGCATTGGCAGCGTTTGCTCACCGATGCGTAGCGCGTTTGCGCCCGGCCACAGGGATTGGCCACGAACAACCGTTTGCCAGACCTAAGAATTAGATCAACAACACGGGAGATTCATATGATCAGTGCGGCTTTAGATATTCAGGGAGAACGTGCTCATCAGCAGGTCGGCGAAACGAGCGCCGTGAGCGCCCTCAGTCACCAATCGATCAGCGTCCCAGGCACCAAGACGCTGGCACCGGTGGCCAGTCAGAATCCCAACAAGAAGAAAGTGCTGTTCGTCACCTCGGAGATCGCCGATCTGGTGAAAACCGGTGGTCTGGGCGACGTTTCCGCAGCGCTGCCGCGAGCCATGGCGCATTTGCACGATGTTCGCGTGTTGATCCCCGGTTACCCGCAAGTGCTGAATAGCGAAAACCCAATTCATATCATTGGTGAGCTCGGTGGTCACGCCGCGTTGCCCCCCTGCAAAATCGGGCGCATGGACATGCCCGACGGTCTGGTCATTTACGTGTTGATCTGCCCCGAACTCTACGAGCGCGAAGGTTCGCCTTACGGTGCCAACAACGGCCGCGACTGGCCGGACAACCACATTCGTTTCGCCCGCCTGGGCCTGGCAGCCGCCGACATTGCCGCTAATCTTGCACAAATTCACTGGTGCCCGGACCTGGTGCACGCCCATGACTGGCCTGCCGGTCTGGCGCCCGCTTACATGCACTGGCGTGGACAGCGCACCCCGACGCTGTTCACCATTCATAACCTCGCCTACCAGGGCGTGACCAGTCTTGGCTCGTGCCCGGAACTGGGTATTCCCATGCATGCCTTGCAACAGGAAGGCATGGAGTTCTACGGCAAGATGTCGTTCCTCAAGGCCGGCATGGCTTATTCGAGCCACATCACCACCGTCAGCGCCACCTATGCCCAGGAAATCACCACCCCGGCCTTCGGCTGCGGTCTCGACGGTTTTCTTGCCGCCAAGACCCAGCAAGGCCTGCTCAGTGGTATTCCCAATGGCATCGATGAAAGCTGGGACGCGGCCACCGACCCCCACCTGTTCTGCCCGTTCAAAATTGGCGATTGGGAAGGCAAAGCGGTCAACGCCGCCCACGTGCGTAAGCTGTTCGGCCTGGACGCCTGCGAAGGTCCGCTGTTCGCTGTGGTTTCGCGACTGGTCTATCAGAAAGGCCTGGACCTGACCGAAGCCGTCTCCGAGTACATCGTCAAATCCGGCGGGCAGATCGCGATCATCGGTCGTGGCGAGCCGGAAGAAGAACAAGCCATGCGCGAACTGGCCCTGCGTTTTCCAGGCCAGATCGGCGTGCGAATCGGTTTCAACGAAACCGACGCCCGTCGCATGTTTGCCGGCAGTGATTTCCTGCTGATGCCTTCGCGTTACGAGCCTTGCGGGCTGAGCCAGATGTACGCCCAGCGCTTCGGTTCGTTGCCGGTGGCACGCAACACCGGCGGTTTGGCCGACACCATTGAAAACGGCGTGACCGGTTTCCTGTTCGACGAATCCACGGCCGAGAGTTATCAGGAAGCCCTGAGCCGGGCCTTCAAGGTTTTTGCCTTCCCCGACCTGCTCAATGCCATGCGCTGCCGGGCCATGGCCGCGCCTTTCAACTGGTGCAAGGCGGTCGAACCGTACGCCGAACTCTACGAAAAACTGGTGACCAAGGCGCTGGGTAAATCGGGCAAACATTAAGAGGTTTTCAACGATGCCGTTACGGACCCTTGAGACCTGGCCCCACGGCGCAATCATGCTGGACGCAGAGCACACGCGTTTTGCCTTGTGGGCGCCAGATGCGTTTTACGTCAGTGTCGAACTGGAAGATGGACAGTCCTTGCCTCTCCTGCCCCAAGCAGATGGCTGGTTCGTGATCAACACCCGCTGCCCCGCCGGCACGCGTTACCGCTACAACATCGACGGTGAGCTGGAGGTGCCCGACCCAGCCTCCCGCGCGCAGGCCGATGATATCGACCGCCACAGTGTGGTGGTCGATCCACTTGCCTATCAATGGCAACACAGCGCCTGGCGCGGGCGCCCGTGGAATGAAGCGGTGATCTACGAATTGCACGTCGGTGCGCTCGGCGGCTTCAGCGAAGTCGAGCAGCACCTGGCGCGCCTGGTGGAGCTGGGCATCAGCGCGATCGAATTGATGCCGCTGGCGCAGTTCCCCGGTGATCGCAATTGGGGTTACGACGGGGTTCTGCCCTACGCGCCCCAAGCCTCCTACGGCACTCCCGAACAACTCAAACACCTGATCGACACCGCCCACGGCCATGGCCTGGCGGTGATTCTCGACGTGGTCTACAACCACTTCGGCCCGGACGGCAATTACCTGCATCGCTACGCCAAGGGCTTCTTCCGCGAAGACAAGCACACCCCCTGGGGTGCGGCCATCGACTTTCGGCGGCGCGAGGTGCGGGACTTCTTCATCGACAATGCGCTGATGTGGTTGCTCGAGTACCGCGTCGATGGTTTGCGCCTGGACGCGGTGCACGCCATCGAAGACCCGGACTTTCTTCAGGAACTGGCGCAAAAGGTTCGCCAGCAAACCGATCCAGCCAGGCATGTGTGGCTGACCGTTGAAAACGAACACAACCAGGCCAGTCTGCTGGAAGAAGGCTTCGACGCGCAGTGGAACGACGACGGCCACAACGCCTTGCACGTGCTGCTGACCGGCGAAACCGACGCCTATTACGCCGACTATGCGCAAAACCCCACCGAACAACTGGCCCGCTGCCTGAGCCAGGGCTTCGTGTTTCAAGGCCACGTGACCCGTCACGGTACAACCCGTGGCGAGCCCAGCGGTCACTTGCCGCCCAGTGCTTTCGTGCTGTTTCTGCAAAACCACGACCAGATCGGTAACCGCGCCTTGGGCGAACGGCTGCATCAACTGGCCAACCCCGATGCGCTTAAGGCAGCCACCGCATTACTACTGTTGTCACCGATGATCCCGCTGATGTTCATGGGCGACGAGTTCGCCGCCGAGCAACCGTTCCTGTTCTTCACCAGCCATCACGGTGAACTCGCGGAGTTGGTCCGCGAGGGACGACGTAACGAGTTTGCAGCGTTCAGCGCGTTTGCTGATCCGCACAAACGCGAGCAGATTCCCGACCCCAACGCGCGCCAGACCTTCGAGGCTTCACGCCCCGATCTGACATCAACCCGACAACCCACCGTGCACGATCTGTATCGCCAACTGTTGCAGATCCGCCATCAGCAGATCATTCCCCGCCTCCCCGGTGCTCAAGCACTGGGCGCCGAGGTGCTGGCCGCCGGCGCAATAACGGCGCGCTGGCGACTGGGCGATGGCAGCCTGCTGTGCATCGACCTGAACCTCAGCGATACACCTGTGGTCCACTCCCCACAGGCCGACGCTTCGTTGTTGTTCGAATACCCGCCACAGTCAGCCGGTCTGTTGGATCAGGGCACGCTTGCCCCGTATTGCGCGCTAGTCAGCCTCACGGCCGCAGCCCCTTTGCTAACCCCGGATGGAGAGCGCCCATGAGCGATGCGCAACTGGAAATACTGGCCAGCCGAGCTGGCCTGGCTGTCGACTGGATCGACGCCAACGGCCGCCCACAGAAAGTCGCCCCATCAGTGTTACGCAACGTCCTCACCGGTCTCGGCCACCCGGCCGGCAGCGCCCAGGAAATCGACGCCAGCCTGCTGGAACTGCAGCAGGTGCAACAGACCCGACACCTGCCGCCGCTGCTGACCGCAGACTTCGGTGTTGGCCTCAGCCTGGCGCATTACTTTGAGCCCGAAACACCGTGCGAAATCCACCTTGAAGATGGCTCGCGACTTAATTTAAAACTGGATGCCGAGGCGATACTGCCCGGCCTGGTCCCGGTCGGTTATCAACACGTCAGCATCGACGGACAACAATTTACCTTGGCCGTGGCACCGACGCGCTGCTACAGCGTCGGCGATGCCGTCGACAGTCCGATCCCCCGCGCCTGGGGCCTGAGCGTGCAGCTGTACTCGCTGCGTCGTCCGGGCGATGGCGGTTTCGGCGATACCCAGGCGCTGGAAGACCTGGCTCGGGTGGCCGGCGAACGCGGTGCCGAAGCATTGGCGATCAGTCCGCTGCATGCAATGTTCGGCAGCGACACCCAGCGTTACAGCCCTTATTCGCCGTCCAGCCGTTTGTTTCTCAACAGTCTGTACGCCGCACCGGGCGCCATACTGGGTGAACGAGCGTTGCGCACCGCGATTGATGCAACCGGCCTCGCTGAAGAACTCAAGCACCTCGAAGCATTACCGTTGATTGATTGGCCGGTGGCGGCCGAAGCCAAGCATCGTCTGTTGCAGGCGTTGTACGAAGGCTTTGTCCAGGGGGAACACCCGTTGCATGCCGACTTCAGCAGCTTCCGCCACGCCGCTGGCGAAGCCCTGGAAAACCACTGCCGCTTCGAAGCCATTCAAGAAGCCCGCGCCGCCAAGGGCGAAAGTCTCGACTGGCGGCAGTGGCCCGAGCAATGGCAAAACCCGCGCAGCGCTGCCCTGGCCGAATTCGCCGAAGAGAACGCCGGACGCATCGGCTTCTTTGCCTTTTGCCAATGGCTGATCACGCGCTGCCTGGAGCGCGCACAAACCGCCGCCCGCAGCGCCGGCATGAGCATTGGCCTGATCGCCGATCTGGCGGTGGGTGCCGATGGCGGTGGCAGTCAGGCCTGGAGTCGTCAGGACGAGTTGCTCGCCTCGCTGACCGTAGGTGCACCACCGGACATCCTCAACCGCACCGGTCAGGGCTGGGGGATTTCCGCGTTCTCGCCCGAAGGTCTGATGCGCAATGGATTTCGTGCCTTCATCGAAATGCTCCGTGCCAATTTTGCTCACGCCGGAGGCCTGCGCATCGATCACGTCATGGGCCTGCAACGGCTGTGGGTAATCCCCAATGGCGCGTCACCCGCCGACGGCGCCTACCTCTATTACCCGGTGGACGACCTGCTGCGTTTGCTGACTCTCGAGTCCCATCGTCATCAGGCCATCGTCCTCGGTGAAGACCTCGGCACCGTGGCCGATGGTTTGCGAGAAAAGCTCATCGCCCGTTCGATCCTCGGCATGCGCGTGCTGCTGTTCGAACAGGACAACGCGCACTTCAAAACCATTCTCGACTGGCCGGACAACGCCCTCGCGACCACGAGTACCCATGACCTGCCGACGCTCAATGGCTGGTGGCATGGCCGCGATATCGACTGGAACGCCCGTCTGGGCCTGGTCGACGCCCCGGGTGAAATCGAATGGCGCCACCACCGCGAACGCGAGCGCGAAGGCCTGCGCCGGGTGTTGAGCGAGGACCCGCAGAACTTTCGCGAAGAGTCCCATGAAACCGATCAGGTGCTCGACGCCGCGATACGTTTCCTCGGTCATACCCGTGCGCCGCTGGTGTTGCTGCCGTTGGAAGATGCCTTGGGCATCGAGCAGCAGGCCAACTTGCCCGGCACCACCGACACGCACCCCAACTGGTCCCGACGCTTGCCCGGCGACAGTGAAGCCTTGCTCGATGACCCGGACGCCGCCCGGCGCCTGGAACTGCTCGCCTGTGCGCGGCTTCAGGCGGCCGAGCGTGACCAATGAAGCAAACGCTTATCCAACCGCTGCGGGCGACCCTGCGGCTGCAGTTCCATAAAGACTTCACGCTGGACGATGCGGTGCCGCTGGTGCCGTACTTCGCCAGCCTCGGCATCAGCCATGTCTATGCGTCACCCCTGCTGAGCGCCCGCGCCGGCTCCATGCATGGCTACGACGTCGTGGACCCGACCACGGTCAACCCGGAACTGGGTGGCGAAGCGGCGCTGCGGCGTTTGGTCAGCGCATTGCGCGAGCAGAACATGGGGCTGATCCTCGACATCGTCTCCAACCACATGGCTGTCGGCGGTGGCGATAATCCCTGGTGGCAGGATTTGCTGGAATGGGGACGCCTGAGTCCTTATGGCGAGTTCTTCGATATCCAGTGGCATTCACCCGACCCGTTGATGGAAGGCCAGTTGTTGCTGCCCTTCCTCGGCAGCGACTACGGCATCGCCTTGCAGGACGGCACCCTGCCCCTGCGCTTCGATGCGCAAAAGGGCGCGTTTTATGTCGAGCACTATGAGCATCACTTCCCGATCTGCCCGACGAATTACGGCGAACTGCTCAGAACCGATGACCCGCTGACCGCCGAATCGCTCAAGTCGCTCAAGTCGCTGGCAGACCGCTTCAGCACCTTGAGCTACCAGATCGACGCCCACAGTCTGGCGATGCCGCTGAAAGCAGAGCTGCGTGAACTGGCCAATGATCCGGCGATTCTGCAGGCCATCCAGCAAAACCTCAGCGCTTACGACTCGCTCACCGCCGAATGTTTCCAGCGCCTGCACCTGTTGCTTGAACGCCAAAGCTATCGCCTGGCCAGTTGGCGCACGGCGGCAGATGACATCAACTGGCGGCGTTTTTTCGATATCAACGAACTGGGTGGCTTGCGGGTTGAACGCCCCGCCGTGTTCGAAGCCACCCACGCAAAAATCTTCGAGCTGGTAGCCGAAGGACTGGTTGACGGTTTGCGCATCGACCACATCGACGGTCTCGCCGACCCTCGGGGTTACTGCCGCAAATTGCGGCGGCGGGTCGACAGCCTGTCGCCGGATCGGCACCTGCCGATCTACGTCGAGAAAATTCTCGGCGAAGGTGAAACCCTGCACCGTGACTGGTCGGTGGATGGCACCACGGGTTACGAGTTCATGAATCAGTTGTCGCTGCTGCAACACGCTCCGGAAGGCGCCGATACCTTGGGCGAGCTGTGGAATCGTCACAGCGAACGGCCCGCCGATTTCCGTCAGGAAGCGCAACTGGCCCGTCAGCAGATCCTCAACGGTTCCCTCGCCGGAGACTTCGAAAGCGTCGCCCAGGCCCTGTTGCAAGTGGCCCGGGATGACCTGATGACCCGCGACCTGACCCTCGGTGCGATCCGTCGGGCGTTGCAGGAACTGATCGTGCATTTCCCGGTGTACCGCACCTATATCAGCCCCCGTGGGCGTTCCGCTGAAGACGATGTGTTTTTCCAGCAAGCCATGGACGGTGCCAGGCTTACCCTCGGCGAGACCGACTGGCCGGTACTCGATTGCCTGGCCCGCTGGCTGGGCGGTGAATCATGGCGCAAACGCTCGTTGGGCCGGCCGCGCAAGATGCTCAAGCATGCCTGTGTGCGTTTTCAGCAACTGACGTCGCCGGCGGCGGCGAAGGCCGTGGAAGACACCGCGTTCTATCGTTCAGCGACGTTGCTGTCGCGCAATGATGTGGGCTTCAGCACCGAGCAGTTCAGCGCGCCGGTGGCCGATTTCCATGCGGCTTGCATCAACCGTCTTGAAGCGTTCCCCGATAATTTGCTGGCCACCGCGACCCACGACCATAAACGCGGCGAAGACACCCGCGCGCGCCTGGCGGTGCTGAGCGAGCGCAGTGCCTGGTACGCCGAGCAAGTCCCGCTCTGGCGGACCCTCGCCCGCCCCCTGCGCGACGACGACCAGATGCCGACTGCGGGCGATGAGCTGATCCTCTATCAAGCGATACTCGGCAGTTGGCCGCTCGATGTGCGCAGTGACGATCAAACAGCCTTGGAGAACTACACTCAACGGCTGTGGCAATGGCAACAGAAAGCCTTGCGCGAAGCCAAGTTGCAAAGCAGCTGGAGCGCGCCGAACGAGGCTTACGAACAAGCGGTTCAGCAGTTCCTGCAACGTCTGCTTCTGAACCCCGAAGGTGAACTGCTACGCGCTGCCCTCGGCAAAGCCGCCAAGAGCATCGCCGTCCCCGGCGCCCTCAATGGATTGGCGCAAACCTTGCTGCGCATGACCGTGCCGGGGGTACCAGACCTTTATCAGGGCAACGAGTACTGGGACTTCTCACTGGTCGATCCAGACAACCGCCGGCCGGTGGATTACACCAGCCGTCAGCAGTCCATGCAGACGCCATTGGAACTGCCCGAATTGTTGGCTAACTGGCGTGACGGGCGCATTAAACAAGCGCTGATCGCTCATGTGTTGAACCTGCGGCTCGAACACACCGAGCTGTTTCGGCGAGGGACGTATCAAGCCCTTGAAGTCGTCGGCAGCGAGGCTCACCGGGTGCTCGCATTTGCTCGCTCGCTGGAAGGAAAACGCGCCATCGTGATCGTACCGATACGCTGCGCCGAACTGCTGAAAAACAGTGCCGAACCCCGGATTGACGCGCCGCTGTGGGGCGATACACGGGTCAAATTACCGTTCACCGCCCCTGATGAAAATTTGAAGGGACTTTTTTCAAGCACAACAGTCACACCCCAAAGGGAGCTGAACATCAGCGCCGCGCTAGGGGATTTCTCAATCAATGTTTTTATCCAAACTACCCCTTGAGTTCAGTTCAGGAGCATTGCGATGAGTACCAACGATAAACGCATCCGCGAATTTGCCTATCAGATCTGGGAATCGGAAGGAAAACCCGAGGGCCAGGACGCTCGCCACTGGGAGATGGCCCGCAAACTGGCTGAAGCCGAAGCCCTGGCACCGAGCAAATCGCCGAAGGCCGCTGGCAGCAAAACCGCCGGCACCAAGGCCCCTGCCAGCAAAGCCAATGGCAAGGCAGCGGAGCCAAAAACCAAAGCCAAGCCCGCAGCTGCCTCCAAGGTGATCCCGCCGGGCGAAAAAGCCAACGAGAAAAAGCCTCGAGCAGCGCGTAAACCGCCCGCTGTCTGACGCCTCTCCCCTGTGTCCTGATTGACCTCGTGGCGAGCTTTCTCGCCACCGAGGGCTCGCTCGCCCTCAAAAAAAACCAGAGCCCCGACTTTTTATAATTGAGTAATGTCCCCCCTTTGCAGGAGCACCCATGACCAGTCCAAAGAAAGCCGCGCAAGAACCTCAGGTCGAGGCCTCGCGAATCCGTGAAGGCTTGCCCTTCCCGCTGGGCGCGAACTGGGATGGCCTAGGGGTCAACTTTGCCTTGTTTTCCGCCAACGCCACCAAGGTCGAGCTGTGCATCTTCGATGATGCCGGCGAGGTCGAGCTGGAACGCATCGAGCTGCCGGAATACACCGACGAGATCTACCACGGCTACCTGCCCGACGCGCATCCGGGGATGATCTACGGCTACCGTGTCTACGGCCCGTACGATCCGGCTAACGGTCATCGCTTCAACAACAACAAACTGCTGATCGACCCCTACGCCAAACAACTGGTCGGCCAGTTGAAATGGTCCGAAGCCCTGTTCGGCTACACCATCGGCCACCCCGACGCCGACCTCAGCTTCGATGAACGGGACAGCGCGCCCTTCGTGCCCAAGTGCAAAGTGATCGACCCGGCCCACACCTGGGGCCACGACCATCGGGTCAGCGTGCCGTGGGACAAGACCATCATTTATGAGACTCACGTGCGCGGTATCAGCATGCGTCATCCCTCCGTCCCCGAGAATGTGCGCGGCACCTTCGCCGGGTTGATGGTCGATGACGTGCTGGAACACATCCGCAAACTCGGCGTGTCGACTGTCGAATTGCTGCCGATTCATGCCTTCGTCAACGACCAGCATCTGTTGCACAAAGGCATGACCAACTACTGGGGCTACAACAGCATCGCGTTCTTCGCCCCCGACCCGCGCTACCTGGCCAGTGGCAAGATCGCCGAGTTCAAGGAGATGGTTGCGCACCTGCACGAAGCCAATCTTGAAGTGATCCTCGACGTGGTCTACAACCACACCGCCGAGGGCAACGAACAAGGCCCTACCCTGTCCATGCGCGGCATCGACAACGCCTCCTACTACCGTTTGATGCCCGACGACAAGCGCTTCTACATCAACGATTCCGGCACCGGCAACACCCTGGACCTGAGTCACCCGTGCGTGCTGCAAATGGTCACCGACTCCTTGCGCTACTGGGCCTCGGAAATGCACGTGGACGGTTTCCGCTTCGACCTGGCGACCATTCTCGGGCGTTACCACGATGGCTTCGACGAACGTCACAGCTTCCTTGTGGCCTGCCGTCAGGACCCGGTGCTGCGCCAGGTGAAGATGATTGCAGAAGCCTGGGACTGTGGCCCCGGTGGCTATCAGGTCGGTAACTTTCCGCCGGGCTGGGTCGAGTGGAATGACAAATTCCGCGACACCGTGCGTGCGTTCTGGAAAGGTGACGATGGCCAACTGGCGGACTTCGCCAGTCGCATGACCGCCTCCGGCGAGATGTTCAATCAGCGTGGCCGGCGGCCTTATGCCTCGGTGAACTTCGTCACCGCCCACGACGGTTTCACCCTTAACGACCTGGTGTCATACAACGACAAACACAACGAAGCCAACGACGAGAACAATCAGGACGGCAGCAACAACAACCTGTCCTGGAACCACGGCGTCGAAGGCCCGACCGACGATCCCGAGATCAATGAACTGCGTCAGCGCCAGATGCGCAACTTCTTCGCCACCCTGCTGCTGTCCCAAGGTACGCCCATGCTGGTGGCCGGCGACGAATTCGCCCGAACCCAGGAAGGCAACAACAACGCCTATTGCCAGGACAGCGAGATCGGTTGGGTCAATTGGGACCTGAGCGACGACGGCAAGGCCCTGCTCAAGTTCGTCAAACGGCTGATCAAGTTGCGCCTGGCCTACCCGATACTGCGTCGCGGTCGGTTCCTGGTGGGCAACTACAACGAGGACATCGGCGTCAAGGACGTCACCTGGCTCGCGCCGGATGGCAGCGAAATGTCCATCGAACAATGGGAAGAAGGCCATGGCCGCTGCCTCGGGATGCTGATGGATGGCCGCGCCCAGGAAACCGGTATCCGCCGCAAGGGCGCCGACGCCACCTTGCTGTTGGTGGTCAACGCGCATCACGACATCGTCAATTTCCTGCTTCCGGAAGTGCCCGACGGCGGTTTCTGGACCTGCATGATCGACACCAATCAACCGTCGATTCGGGGTCAGGAACGCTTCGAGTTCGATCACGAATATTCGGTCACTGGCCGTTCGCTGCTGCTGTTCGAATTGCAGCGTGAGGAAGAAGAGTGAAATGGACCTTCAGGGATTTCTCCAGCATCAGCCCGCGGATTACGCCGACACGCAAGCGTTAGGCCGGTGTCTGCGAGCGCTGGTGGAGGCGGGTCTGGACCAGCTTCCGCTGCCCGGCGGAGGTCAGTCACTGGAAAGGTTTCAGCGTCTGGCCGAGGTCGGCGCTCATGATCTGGGGTTGTGCAAGTTGTATGAGGGCCATTCCGACGCCCTGGCGA
>NZ_JBBWCB010000086.1:0-26775 GCF_039888995.1 Pseudomonas rossensis
ATCGTGCCCGGGATCGTCATCGGCATCTCGACGCTGATTGCGTTCATTAGCCTGTTCGACCTGATCAACCCGTTGCTGGCGAGCTGGATACCGAGCGTTCCACGGTTGAACATGGGCTTCTTTACCGTGATCGCCGCGCACTCGCTGTTCACCATGGCGCTGGTCATGGTGATCGTGCGCAGCCGCGTCGACTCACTGGACAAGGCCTTGCTGGAAGCCTCGGCCGACCTCTACGCGCCCCCAATGCAAACGTTCTGGCGGGTCACCCTGCCGCAGATCAGTCCGGCGATCATGGCCGGGTTTCTGCTGGCGTTCACCTTCAGCTTCGACGATTTCATCATCGCGTTCTTCGTCGCCGGCTCCGAAACAACCTTGCCGATCTACATCTTTTCATCCATCCGCCGCGGCGTGACCCCGGAGATCAACGCGGTTTCGACCGTCATCATCTGCGCGTCGCTGGCGCTGCTGTTCACTTCCCGTCACCTGCAAAACCGCCGCACCGGCGTCCAGGAGTCTCACCATGCGTGATCAGCTTTACATCAACGGCGAGTGGGTCAGCCCGGATCTGGGCGGTTACCTGGACGTCATCGACCCGGCCACCGGACAGGCTTTCCATCGGGTAGCCGCGGGCACCGAAGAGGATGTCGATCATGCGGTGCGCGCCGCCAGGCGAGCGTTCGATAACGGCTGGAGCCAAACCACTGGCGCCGAGCGCGCGCAATGGCTGGAAGCGTTGGCTGATGAACTGGACAGTGGTCAACAGGCGTTGGCTGAACTGGAAGTGCGCGACAACGGCAAACCGTTGCCCGAAGCGCAGTGGGACGTCGGCGATGCGATCGGTTGCTTTCGTTACTACGCCGGGTTGGCCCGGGAACTGGATCAACAGCAGGACCAACCGCTGGCGCTGCCGGACGAGCGTTTTCGCTGTCGCATCCGCCATGAACCGATCGGCGTTGCCGGGCAGATCATCCCCTGGAACTACCCGCTATTGATGGCCGCGTGGAAAGTCGCACCGGCGCTGGCTGCCGGGGCGACGCTGGTGTTGAAGCCGTCCGAGCTGACGCCACTCACGGCGCTGGAACTGGCCGCGGCCGCCGACCGCATCGGTTTGCCGGCCGGGGTCCTGAACGTCGTGACCGGTCTTGGAGCCGACGCCGGCGGCCCGCTCACCGAACACCCTGGCGTGGACAAACTGGCCTTCACCGGCAGCGTGCCCACCGGGGCAAAAATCATGTCGGCGGCCGCTCGCGACATCAAGAACATCAGCCTGGAGCTGGGCGGAAAGTCTGCGTTCATTGTGTTCGACGATGCCGATGTCGAAGCGGCGGTGGAGTGGATTCTGTTCGGGATTTTCTGGAACCAGGGCCAGGTGTGCAGCGCCACTTCACGCTTGCTGGTACAGGAAAACATCGCCTCGCGGTTGATCGAGCGACTGGTTGAGGAAACCCGCAAGATCACCATCGGCCCAGGGCTGGAACCCGGCGTGTTGTTGGGCCCTTTGGTCAGCCGAGGTCAACACGACAAGGTCCTCGGCTTTATCGATCAGGGACTGGCCAGCGGCGCACGCCTGCTCACCGGAGGTCGGCAGCCGGCGTATCTGCCAGAGGGTTATTTCATCGAACCGGCCATCTTCGACGAGCCCGGACACAGCAGCATCCTCTGGCGCGAAGAAGTGTTCGGCCCGGTGCTGTGCATCAAGCGCTTCAAGACCGAAGAGCAAGCCTTGCAAATGGCCAACGCCAGCCGCTTCGGCCTCGCCGCCGCCGTGATGAGTGCTGATTTGCAACGTACCGCCCGCGTCGCCAACCAACTGCGCGCCGGGATTATCTGGGTCAACTGCTCGCAACCAACCTTCGTCGAGGCACCGTGGGGCGGCATGAAACACAGCGGTATTGGCCGGGAACTCGGCCAGTGGGGTTTGCACAATTACCTGGAGGTCAAGCAAGTGACCGAGTACGTCAGTGATCAGCCGTGGGGGTGGTATTTGAAATAGACGGTCGGTGCTTCAGCTCAAATACCAGCCCCAGGCCCCACCGTTGTATCGGGTGATCTGCTTGGGCCTTTAACTGGCCCTCCAGAACCTGCACAATTGCCGGCTTTTTTCGCGACAGGAAGTCCTCATGCAGCAACGGATTGTAATTCTGGGCAATGCCGGTAGCGGCAAATCCACCCTCGCCCGTGCGCTCGACAAGCGCCTGAGCCTGCCCGTGGTGCACCTGGACACACTGTTCTGGGAGCCCGGCTGGGTCGAACCCGACGCTGAGCAGTTCCGCGCACGGGTCCGCGAAGCGACCGCACCGGATGCCTGGATTTGTGAAGGCAACTATGCGCGGCGAACCTTCGACCTGCGCCTGCCCCGTACCGACCTGATCATCTGGCTCGATACGTCGCGGCTCACCTGTTTCACCCGGGTGATCATGCGCAGCGTAATGAACCGCCCTCGCCCTGACCTTGCAGCTGGCTGTACAGAGAAGCTCGACCGGGCATTCCTGACCTTTCTGAACTTCGTGTTGAATTTCGATCGTGGCTATCGCCCAGGTATCGAGGCGGTGCGCCTGGCCATAGGCCCGAAAATTTCTACGGTGCACTTGCGCGGTACCCGGCAGATTGCCGCATTTCTCGATAGCTTGCCCGCAACGCCTGGAATCTGCCTTGAATAGATGGAGGGTGACTTTCGCCTTCCCGGCAGTCGATCCGATTTGACGCAAAAAGAAAAGTCAGGTTTCGATGTGGCGTTTTTACGACTACATTTATCCGTCAGAACTACCTCTGCATCCATAGACAAGCAGATAGCGGCACGAGTGCTTACGAATACATGCTCCCCACTTCGAGGATCAGACATGCATCCATCCTTTCTGCAGCGCATCGATGAGCTCGGCGCCCTGCTCATCCACTCCAATGCAGCACGCATCGATTTCTTCCGGCGCACTAATCGACTGAAGTCGCGCCGCGGTGTTCGCTTCCAGGTGGTGACCATGCAGCTCGGCATCTTCCAGGTCATCGAGCGATACACTGGCAAGACCTGGGCCTACCGTTTCAGCTACCGAGAGGCCATGGATTTCGCCATCCAACTCGAGGAAAAGTCCAACCGTCGCAAGGGAGTTGCGCGGTCTTCGGCGAGCTGATGCCGCATCCGCGAGACGCGGTGATCGCCGATTCTGACTGTCGAACTGTTTCTAAAACGTTTTCAAACAGCCAGGGTTGTAAGCAGCCATTCGTGACGTACTGCTTTCACCCCTTCGGTCAGGCTGGAAACGGCCCACATGACGCGTTAAGCCAGTTATGTCGGAAGGAGTCCCGCCTCTTGATAGCTCTGAACCAGTTCGTCGAATAAACCGATATCGAAGCGAGTTCGGGCAATCAATTGAGCGCCAGCAACGGCGGTGTAAATGGCGCGGGCACGTCGCTCGCACACTTCAATGCTTCCCAGACCGATATCAGAGAGTACTTTCGTCAGCCATGCCACATTGATGTCTGCAAACGCCAGCACTTCACTTTTCACCTCCTCGGGCAGGTCCTGGTATTTCGCAGCCTCTACCTACCACTTGATAGGTAGGTAAATAAATCATGACTTTTCAGCAGCAACACTCCGACGCGTCGAAATTCCTAATGATGAAAATTTACGACTGGTACAACGGGCCCTACCCGGCGCGGGTCCGAATCGCGTTAGCAGAGAAAGGCCTGCTGTCCCGGATCGAGTTTGTACCGGTCAATCTATGGACAGGCGAGCACAAGAAGCCAGCGTTTCTAGCCATCAACTACTCCGGAACACTTCCCGTCCTCGAGTTGGCCGACGGTACGCTCATCGCGAGATGGCCGACATTGCGGTACTGGGCGGCATGATTTTCGCCTCGCTGGTGAAACTGCCTATACCTGATGGATGTGAAGCATTGCATGCATGGCATGCCAGAATGAACGAGCGATCAAGCGTCCAGGAATGGCGCGCCATGGCGAAACAAGGCGAGCCAAAAAACTGAGAAAAATGCATCTGGGCATGACTCACTCGCCTGCGGCAGATATCGGCTGTGGATTCAACCGGTCGATGCAACATCCCGAAGTACCGGGTTTCCTGAACAAGACGATTTACTGGTAACGACCTGCGCGACATAGTGCGCCGGTCACTTCCACCACCGCTAATTCACTTTTTTATTGAAACAATCGTCGCTCTGCCACCCTCTACTCGAAATGAAAACGACACTCGGTCTCCAGCCGTCAGCCCTGTCAGCTGATCTTCCGTCACGGAAAAGGCCATGGTCATCGGCGGCCATTGCACAGCTGGAACAGCGCCGTGAGAGATGGTCACCGTATGCTTCGTAGTATCGATAGCCTTGATCGTTCCGTCGGCGGTGGCGACTGGAGTCTGCGTTGTTTCCTGCTTCATCTGCATGCCCTCCATTCCGTCCATTTTCATGCCCGGCATATCCTCTGCGTGGGCCGAAAGAGACAGCGTAAATACGGTGCTTGCAACTGCAATCAGGGTCAGTTTCATGTGAATTTTCCTTGAGGGTTGATGGGTTCAACTATGAGGTGCCGGCGACGCATCAGGCGATAGGCTGCCGGAATGACAAACAGGGAAAGCAAGGGTGCCGTGATCATGCCGCCGACCATAGGCGCGGCGATGCGGCTCATCACTTCGCTACCAGTACCGCTGCCCAACAAGATGGGTAAAAGGCCGGCAATGATCACGGCCACGGTCATGGCCTTGGGTCGAACGCGCTGCACAGCGCCTTCACGAATGGCCGCAACCAGCCCGCGCTCAGTGTTGTCGCCGAGGTCTTCACGTTCGGCCCAGGCGTTCTTCAGGTAGAGCAGCATGATCACGCCAAACTCGGCAGAAACACCGGCCAACGCGATAAAGCCGACTCCGGTGGCGACCGACAGGTTGAACCCCAACAGATAGAGGAACCATGCCCCGCCAGTCAGTGCAAATGGCAACGTGGCCATGATCAACAACGCCTCATCAAAGCGTGCGAACGTCAGATAGAGCAACACGAAGATGATCAGCAGCGTGGCGGGCACCACCAGTTTGAGTCGTGCGTTAGCCCTTTCGAGAAACTCGAACTGCCCTGAATAACTCAGGCTCATGCCGGGCTGCAACTTGACCTGTTCATTGACGACCCGGCGTAGATCAGCGACCACCGAGGCAATGTCCCGGCCACGCACGTCGATGTAAACCCAACCAGAGGGTCGTGCGTTCTCGCTCTTGAGCATCGGCGGACCGTCCGTGACCTTGACCTTCGCCACGGTGCCGAGGGTGATCTGGCTCCCCAGAGGGGTGTAGATCGGCAATTGCTCCAAGGCGCCGAGCGAGTCACGCCATTCCCGTGGGTAACGCACGTTGATCGGGAAGCGTGCAAGTCCTTCAATGGTCTCCCCGACGTTTTCACCGCCGATAGCGCTGGCCACGATGGACTGCACATCCGAAATATTCAGCCCGTAGCGGGCGGCGGCTTTGCGGTCGATATCCACATCGATATAGCGACCACCCGTTAGTCGCTCGGCCAGAGCCGAACTGACGCCGGGTACGCCCTTGGCCACTCGCTCGACGGCCTGAGTCGCGGCATCGATCTCCGATAGATTGGTGCCGGCAACTTTCACTCCGATGGGACTCTTGATCCCCGTGGCAAGCATGTCGATACGGTTACGAATCGGCGGTATCCAGATATTCGTCAGCCCAGGGACTCGTACCACTCGATCCAGTTCTTCCACCAACTTTTCCTGAGTCATGCCTGGACGCCATTGCTCGTGCGGCTTGAATTGGATGGTGGTTTCGAACATCTCCAGCGGTGCCGGGTCGGTGGCGGTTTCAGCGCGGCCGGCTTTACCAAAGACGTGTTCAACCTCTGGTACGGTCTTGATCAGGCGGTCGGTCTGTTGCAGCAGTTGCGCGGCCTTCTGCGCCGACAGTCCCGGCAAAGCTGAAGGCATATAGAGCAGGTCACCCTCGTCCAACGGGGGGAGAAACTCGCCACCCAAGCGAGACATTGGCCATAGCGCACTGACAAAAACCAATAGCGCCACCAGCAGCGTGATCTTTGGTCGACGCAAGACTGCGTCCAGGGCTGGCTGATAGATCCGAATCAACCACCGGTTCAACGGGTTCTGATGTTCACTGGGAATTCGTCCTCGAATCCAGTAGCCCATCAGCACTGGCACCAAGGTCACTGACAATCCCGCCGCTGCAGCCATGGCGTAGGTCTTGGTGAAAGCCAATGGACCGAATAACCGCCCCTCTTGTGCTTCCAGGGTGAACACAGGAATGAACGACAGGGTGATGATCAACAAACAGAAGAACAGCGCGGGGCCTACCTCTGCCGCCGCTTCGGTCATTACATGCCAATGACGCTCACCCTTCAGTTCTTCCCCCGGGTTGGCCACGTGCCATGCCTCAATCTTCTTGTGGGCGTTCTCGATCATCACCACAGCGGCATCGACCATGGCGCCGATGGAGATGGCAATCCCGCCCAAGGACATGATGTTGGCGTTGATCCCTTGGTAGCGCATGACGATGAAGGCAATCAACACACCAACAGGCAAGGAGATGATCGCCACCAGGGATGAGCGCAGGTGCCAGAGGAAGATCCCACACACCAACGCGACGACGATGAACTCTTCGATTAGCTTGTGGCTGAGATTTTCAATAGCGCGGTCGATCAGCTTGCTGCGGTCGTAGGTGGTGACGATTTCCACCCCGGCCGGCAGGCTGCTTTTCAGTTCGTCGAGTTTGGTCTTGACCGCTGCAATGGTCTCGCGAGCATTCTTGCCGCTGCGCAAAATCACCACGCCGCCGACGGTCTCGCCTTCGCCGTCGAGTTCAGTAATGCCACGCCGCATTTCCGGTCCCAACTGAATCGTGGCGACATCGCCAAGGGTCACCGGCACTCCTCCCGAAGCCAGCTTGAGCGGGATCGCCCGAAAGTCATTGAGCGTCTTCAAGTATCCGGAAGCGCGCACGATGAACTCGGTCTCTGCCATCTCCAGCACGGCACCACCGGTTTCCTGGTTGGCCTTGCCGATCGCTTCGGTCACCTCAGCCTGAGTGATACCGAGGCTGGCCAGTTTGAGCGGATCGAGCTGCACCTGGTACTGCTTGACCATGCCTCCCACGGTGGCCACTTCCGCAACGTTGGGCAGGGTCTTGAGTTCGAACTTGAGGAACCAATCCTGAAGTGCGCGTAGCTGCGCCAGGTCGTGTCCTCCACTGCGATCCACCAATGCGTACTGATAGATCCAGCCCACTCCCGTCGCATCCGGCCCCAACGCCGGCTTGGCGCCGGTCGGCAACCGACTTTGTATTTGGCTCAGATACTCCAACACCCGCGAGCGAGCCCAGTACAAGTCAGTGCCGTCTTCGAACAGCACGTAAACGAAGCTGTCACCGAAGAAGGAATAGCCACGCACAGTCTTGGCTCCCGGTACCGAGAGCATGGTGGTGGCCAATGGATAGGTCACCTGGTTCTCGACAATCTGCGGCGCTTGTCCCGGATAAGGGGTGCGGATGATCACCTGGACATCCGAGAGATCTGGCAGCGCATCGATGGGCGTGCTCTGCACCGACCAAATGCCCCAAGCCGTGACAAACAGCGTCGCCAGTAGCACCAGGAATCGGTTGGCCACTGACCAACGAATCAGGGCAGCGATCATGGCTGGCTCCCCGATTTATCCAGACGCTCAACACGCAAACCATCATCGGTCTGGCTCACCGCAATCCGAACCTTATCGCCAGTTTTGAGGCCCTGCATCAGCGCCGGACTAGCGAGTGGGAACGTCATCGTCATACCAGGCATGCCCAGCGTCTTGAAGGGACCATGGGCAAGCGTGACTTCTTTATCGTTGATCTCAACGATCTGCCCATCCGCTTCATGAAAGCTGGAGGCTGCTACGCGGGGTGGTGACTCTTCCTCTGAGCGGGCAACAATACCCTTGAGACTGGCCTCCGAGTCGAGCAGGAACTGGCCAGAGGTAACTACCTTCTGTCCTTCTTCCAGACCTTTCACTATCGCCGTCTTGCCATCGCTTTCCTGCCCGAGTTGCACCTCCACGGGACGGTAGCGGCCGGCGTCTTCGGCAAGCATCACCAGAGCACGTCGGCCCGTGCGAATGACGGCTTCGCTCGGCACCCACAACACACTTTGCCCGGTCGAACGATTCAGGCGTACCTGCGCCGTCAAACCCGGTCTGAGGCGTCCGTCCGGATTGGGTAGTTCCACCCGCACGCGAAGGGTGCGACTGTCCGGATTGGTCTCTGGCAAAATCGCGCTGACCTTGCCGTTGAGCATTGTCCCTGGGAAAGCTGGCAGGTGCGCTTCGACTCCCTGTCCTACGGTGATCGATCCGGCATCCGATTCTGGTACGGCCACGGCGAGCCAGACGCTGCTCAAGCCATTGACGCGTGCCAGGGTGTCGCCGGTCGCCACGGTCATCCCCGCACGTACGTTCAATTCTTGCAGCACACCGGCAATGGGGCTGGTGAGCGTCAGGTACGGCTGAACCTTACCGCCACGCTCTACCTGAGCAATCAGTGCTGCCGGCATCCCGGTGAGCCGCAGTCGCTGGCGGGCCGCAGCTAACAGGTCAGCATCACCGTTGCGCTTCAGGGCAAGGAACTCTGTCTGGGCGGCTGCCCATTCGGGCACCAGGATATCCGCCAACGCCGCGTTGGCTTTGAGCACATCGCCGGGAGCATGGGCATAGACCCGCTCCACAAAGCCAGTGGTGCGTGCCTGAATCACAGCGACATCACGTTCGTTGAACACCAAGACACCTGTCACGTCGAGGCTGGAATCAAAGATTCCACGGGTGACAGTCGCAAAACGCAGTCCGAGATTCTGGGTCAGACTCGGATCGATGCTGACGGTCGCACGGTCCCCTGCGCCGCTGGCGTATTGGGGAACCAGTTGCATGTCCATGAAGGGGGATTTTCCCGGCTTATCGAACTTTTGCTGCGGGTACATGGGGTCGTACCAATACAGAGCCTTGCGTTCATCCGGTGGATTGAGGCTCTGATCTGGGGCGGTAGCTGGTACTCCGCTCATGCGCTGGTGAGCGAACCAGTAACCACCGGCAACACCCAATGCCAGCGAGATGCCTACCAGCAATGCCCCGTTCCATTTTTTAAGGATCATTGGCTGGACTCCCCATAAGCAAAATACAGACGCGCACTGGTCAGCGCTCGCTGCTCTTCCACGTCGATCTGTTTGAGGCGGGCTTCGATGAGTTCACGTCGGGCGGCAACAACGGCGTTTAAATCGCCTTTGCCGGACCGATAACTGGCCATGCTGAGTTCGACCTTTTCCTTGGCCAGTGGTAACAGGCTTTCCTGGTTTCGGCGCACGGCACGATTCAGGCGCTCATAGTCGGCCAGTTCGCTCTCTAGTTGCTGAGTGTGCTCGCGTGACAGGGCTTCGCGCTCGGCCTCAAGCTGACTGAGTTCAGCCTGTTTGGCTGCGATTTTGGGGTTTTGGCGCGAGTCAGGAAACAGCGGTAGGTCCCAGGAAAATTGCACGCTGACCATATCGCCAAACTCACGGCCACGGCGCTGATAATCCAGTTCCCAGCTCCAGTCCGACTGCTTCTCCGACACGGCTTCACGAACCTTGGCTTGCGCTTCACGGGTCATCGGCGCAAACGCTGCCAACTCGGGATGGTGTTGCAGTTTATGAGAGTAGCTTGAGGTATCGACGGGCCATTCAGGCAAGCTGCCCACAGGCTTGTCGTTGGCGGCTGAGCCAATCCAGCGTTTGAGGGCTGCTCGGGCCTGCGCTCTCTGGAGAATCAGATCATCCTGTTGCTCCGCCAGTTGAGCCGCTTCTTGCTTGGGCGTCACCGCATCGGCGGGTTGAGCGCGGCCGCCGGCAATCTGGGCCCGGACGGTATCGGTCAGCAGGCGATTTTCTTTGTAGAAGTCCTGGAACAGCGCATCTTTACGCTCAACCGAGTAGCTACTGATCCATGCCAACGCCGTGGACTGGCGTACCTTCAGACGTTCGACTCGACGCTCCGCAGCGGCGCGATCAACGGCCGCATCGGCGACCTCAATGCGCGCTTTGCGCTTGTCGCTGTTGGGCATCTCTTGCCTGACCCCGACCATTTGCATGGTCATGAAGTCCTGGTCGATGCTCCAGCGATCCGGACCGCCAATGGGGTAGTTCTGCACACCCAGCAGCAGTTTGGGGTCAGGTAGTTCACCGGCTGGAATAGCTGCACTGCTGGCAGCCTGAATTCTGGCGTCTTGTGCGGTCAGCGACGGTGCATTGTTTTCGGCCAGCCGCAACGCTTCATCGAGTGTCAATGCGGCAGCGAGGCTCGGCAATGCCAGTACGCTTGCCGCCAGACCGGCCGCGAGGGACCAGCCTGTGCAATAGCACTTGGAGTTCATGTTTACGATTCCTGTGATCATCCACTGCGCGCTTCCTCAGACATGCACGCAGATATGCCATCCCGCTAACGCGGAATGAGGCTCAGTGTGGTACAGGAATCAAGTGCGGGGCGGTCGCCATACCCCTGACGGGGTTTGTACTGGATGGGAATCTAGGGAGAAGGACAGTACGAGGGGGCTGGATAAGGTGATAGGAGGCTTGATGATGGAGACTTGCAGCATGCCACCAGTCTTGCACTCCTGGCCTGGCTTACAGGGTTTACCGTGCTCGGTGGGACTTTTCATGTCATGACAGCAGTCTTGACCCATGCCGTTCATCATCGCCATGCCCATGGTTTTCATGGGGCAGGGTTCAGTCGACGCCTGGACACCCGCCATCCCGCTGAGGGGAAGCGCCAGGCTAATCAGGAAAATCAGGCAAAACCGTAGGTAGCGTTTCATGGGCTGGAGTGTAGCCGGTGGAAATGGCCCTTACAATTCACCTACTAGACTCCTTAGTCGGCTGTCACCAACCTCTATCCTGCGCTCATTTCCATTTCCGGACTTAAAGTGCCTAACCATGCGACAAGACAAATTATGATGACTGCCATTAAAAATTCGAGTGTCATGCTGCGGCGCAAGGCATTGACCGCGGCAGAGTATTCTCCATTCCGAACTGACCGCTCCAATACCGGACTTAGGTGAAAGCGGTTCAGCGTGGCTAACACGATCATCCCGGCAAAGAGCAGGATCTTCAAAAACAGCAGGACACCGTACGTACTGAGCATCACTTCATCGAGATTTGGACCGATGACAAACAGATAATTCACTACGCCTGTGATGCTTATGATCACTACGATCACAGCGCCGGCCGATTCAAAACCAGTCAGCACCCGTGCAAGAATTCGAGCTTCTTGTTCGCCCTTTAGCGATTTCAACCGCAGCAGTAGAGCGAATGCCAATAGAGCACCCAACCAGCCACCTGCGGCTAAAAGATGGAATATATCGGTGATGAAATGCCAGTAGCGTCGGCTGCCTTCATCCATGGCACCGTGCCCTGTCCAAGCCAACGTCGCCAACGCAATCGCTCCGCATACGGTGACGATCCAGAGACTGGGTGTCGGAAATCGCTTATTCAATGCGACGCCAATAATTGCCATCACCAAGGCAGCTATTCGGACCATCCAGGTCAACCCGACGTCGGTCCCCATGAGGACCATTTCAAAAATATGGTGATGTAGCTCCATAAGCTCCGACACACCGCTCATTGCTTTCGCAAGCAACAACATGGCGACAAGGGATAGAGCTACACCTGCGACAGAAGTACCGTAAAGAAGCGACTCAAAATTCAAGACCGTGCCCGATACTCTTTCCTTTCCCCTGAGGCTGTACAAGCCGAAAATTGCCAATCCGAATAACAACATCAGGTCGAAATAAAGAGCAAAGCGAACCACAATATTTATTGAGTCGCTCATAAATCATTTCACTTTAAATGAGAAGTTGCCGGTGATCGGGTGAGTGTCCGAGGAGACCGCACGCCATTCGACTTTGTAGGTACCGGTGGTCAAAGGTGCTGCCGGTGTAATCACCATCGTTTTCGGATCACCGCCACCAGCGACGGCGGCCTTAACACCCATTGGGGAGTTCGGCATGCCAGGCATATCGGTCATGATCAGTTTTGCACCGGAAAACTGAGTGGTGAGATTCTCAGAAAAGTGCAGTTCAATTTTCGAAGGGGCCGCCGCATCCGAGCCTTCTGCCGGAGTGGAAGAAAGGAGCTTTGGATGTGCTTGAGCAACTGCACTCAGAAGCAAACCAGCGGTAAGTGCAACAGCTACGGTGGTAGTTTTAAGGAATGACATGCAAGACTCCTCACAGCAAGAGCTGTTGATTCGAGGTTTGTTTGGGAATATCTAGTTTTTACTTTTCGATTCTTGTTAAAACCACTGATGATTAGCTAGTAGCCTCCGTGTTCTAGGGCAGGTTGAACACGAGAAACTCACTAGGCCCCAACGTCACAGTGCAAGACCACGATGCCACACGAACGCAAACTGTTCGATTACATTTCAGTCAGCTTGACGCGGTGTTTGGCCTCGAATTGGCGGGCGTAGCGAGACTTAAAGACGAGACCGCGTGCCCGCGACACCTGGGTTTTCACTCATTCAAAAATAACGAAAGTGGACGCTGGGCGCAGGCTGAGAGATCGCCGTTGATCGCAAATGCGCCGTTGTTCAGCTAACCCTCAAGTCAACACTAGGAAACTCTAGATGAAAGGCCGTTCTTCCATCAAAGGACGTACACCATATCTTTCCATCATGCGCTTCAATTATTGATCGGGTAATTGAAAGACCTAGCCCCGCGTTGCTGGGACTGCCTTCTCGCCGAGCTGGGTCCACCCGGTAAAAGCGATCGAACAGCTTTTCAAGATGTTCGGGAGCAATGGGCTCTCCTTGGTTCTCCACAACGACCAATACCGACATATCCTTCTGCTGAATATCGACACTGATGGACTTCCCTTCATAGGTGTAGCGCAGCGCATTTGAGAGCAGATTAGAAATGGCTCTGTGGAGCATAAGAACATCGCCTCGAACACTGCCCCTTCCTGAAACCGTGAGCTCAATGCCTCGCTCATCAGCCAACAGGCGGTAGTATTCGAGCAATTTCTCTACGACTTCCACCAGGTCTATCGGTTTGTTCTCGTGCGTGATCAGACCATTGTCAGACTTCGCCAGAAAAAGCATGTCATCGATCATTCGCCCCATACGCTTCAAGTCATCAAGATTGGAGTACAGGTTGTCTTCGTAGTCCTCGATATTCCTTTTTCTAGAAAGCACCACTTCCGTGTGGGTCATCAAGTTGCTGACGGGGGTCCGTAACTCGTGAGCAATGTCCGCAGAGAAATTCGATAAACGAACAAACGCATCGTCCAACCTAGATAACATTGCGTTGAATGACAGCACCATTTGCTGAAGCTCTTTGGGAACCGGTGCTAATGGAATACGCTCTTTGAGTGATTTAGCTGACATTGAAGCCGCGACCTGAGTGACTTGGCTAATAGGCCGCAGGCCACTGCTCGCGACCATCCAGCCCAACGCTGCACTGACCAGCGCGCTGATCACCAGCCCTATCCAAAACCATCGCTCGAGCGTCTCGAAAAAGGACATATGCTGAGTAACGTCAAAGATCAACATGACGGTCAATGGCTTGTCTTGTCCCGTCACAATGGCTTGTGCCGTCACACCACGGAACATCTGCTCTTGATCTCGCCACTCCCAGACGTTGTTGTTTGGAATGGTGCGGAATTCCTCCGGTACATCGACGGGACCGGGATCAGCAAACAGTAGTTTGCCGCCACCATCGATTATTAGAGCAGTCAAATCACGGTGAGCGCCAAGCAGCGCCTCTAGCTCAGGCTTAACATCACTGAATTGATCAATGCTGTTCAACCCCGTCAGAATTCTTTGAGTCGAATTGAGCTTTTCATTCAGCGCCTGCTGATCCAGCATCTTGAAGTGATGCCGGCTGAGGTTATTGAAACTGAGTCCGGCAACAGTGAGAACGGCCGTTACCGCGAGCATGAACATAAGGCTCATGCGAGCTGTCAGGGACATTCGGTTCATTCCGACTCCGAATCAGGTGCGTCGAGCATGTAACCCATTCCCCTTGCGGTATGAATCAACTTGACCTCAAAGTCGTCATCTATCTTGGCCCTCAACCGTCTCACTGCAACCTCGATAACGTTGGTATCGCTGTCGAAGTTCATATCCCAAACCTGGGAGGCGATAAGTGACTTTGGCAGCACCTCCCCTCGACGTCGTAGCAACAGCTCAAGCAACGCAAACTCTTTGGCCGTAAGGTCTATGCGCTTACCTCCACGAATGGCCCGACGCTTGAGCAGGTCCACCTCCAGATCAGCCAATTTCATATAGGTTTGCGAGGGAGCGCCGTTACCCCGACGCAGCAACGTTCTGACACGAGCCAACAGTTCAGAAAATGCGAAGGGTTTGATCAGGTAATCATCTGCCCCGAGTTCAAGTCCTTTCACTCGATCTTCAACGCGGTCTCGCGCCGTGAGGAAGAGCACGGGAACATCTTTTCCGGATGCACGAACCTTCTGAAGTACTTCCCAGCCATCCAGCCCAGGCATCATGACGTCTAGAATCAGCAGGTCATAGGCCTCGCTCAAAGCGTGCTGAAGCGCCACTTTGCCATTGGTAAAGCGATCCACATTGAACCCCGCCTCCGTGAGTCCTTGCTCCAAATAGATACCTATTTTGGGTTCGTCTTCAGCAACCAGAAGTCTCATGAGGGTGGCTCTCGGATAATGATGAAGCGCAGTCTGCAACGAAACACGCCAGCCAACCAGCAACTGACAGAAAAGTAATGTTGGCTTCAGGTAGATGTCAGCAAGCGCTGTCTAGGGTTCAAGCATGAGTACTTCCTGGTGCTCGACCGTCTCTTCAGCATGAAACGTTTGGGAGCCGGAAAACAATTCCATAAGGAGTTACCCCATGAATCGCCTGAAAATGCTGTTTTTTGTGAGCTCGATACTCGTCTCAGCTTCTGTATGGGCTGAAAGTGGTGGAGACCGGGTGATAGAACGTATGGAAGGCCTGCGCGACAAAGCTGAAGCCGTACTGATTCAAGCTGAAAAAGCCCCTGAAGGACAGCGTCATGTCCACATGGCCGAGCATATGAAGATGCTCGGCGACATCATGAGCCAACTCCATAAAGAGCATCCAGACGCCTAAATGTCACCCCAGCAGCACCTGGCCTGGATGGAAAAGCACGACAAAATTGTCGACGACGTTTTGAGCCAAATGCAACGCGAGCACAAGCTGATGCTTTCAGAGAACCACCAGTGAGCAACTCGCTGAAAAGAGCTTTTTGAACAGTCTTGTTGAATGCGGCGTCATCTGGACGCCGTGTTTTTTTTGAAAACTGACAGAAATGTAGTGTTCAGGTCAGTCAACTGGCAGCCCCGCATCATTAGCATAGCCAGAGTTTCCCACTTACTCTCGAGGTCACCATGAAAGCTAAGCTCGTTACCCCTGTCATCGCAGCAATCACTCTACTATTCGGTGCTACGGCCATGGCCGACGTAGGTCATGGGAAAGAGGGCATCGGCCAGCCTGGAGTCGCCTCTGAGGTTACCCGTACGGTGGTGGTGGAGATGGGTGATATTTTCTTCAAGCCTGAAAGCATCGACGTAAAACCTGGTGAAACCATTCGATTTGTCCTTCGCAATGAGGGTTCGATGCTGCACGAGTTCAACATCGGCAAAGCCGCTGCTCATGCAGCGCACCAAAAAGAAATGGTAAGCATGTTCCAGAACGGGACGCTTAACCCCACCGGTACCGGGAAAACGACGAGCAACATGGGCCACAGCATGGGTGGAATGAAGAAGGTCGGAATAATGGAACACAACGACCCGAACAGCGTCCTGATCGAGCCAGGCGCAACCCAGGAGCTGATCTGGACCTTCAACAACAGCACTGGGCTTCAGTTTGCCTGCAACGTGCCGGGGCATTATCAGTCAGGGATGGTTGGTCAGTTTGACCTGAAGTAAGCCGGAGCTGGCTGCTAACACCGCTTCGACGCAAGAGTTGGCTACGCTCTGTCGCAGAGATCACAGCAACGCTCACACAGTGGGGTTTAGATCATGAATAACCATCAGCATCCGGATGGAAACACCACCGCACCATTTTGGAGGAGCAAAACAGGCGTCGTACTGATCATGCTCATTGCGATTGGTGCCTTCTACGTGTTGCGGGAGCATTTCAGCCACGTTTATCCATTTTGGCCTTATCTGATTCTGTTGATCTGTCCATTGATGCATTTTTTTGGACATGGACATGGCGGACATAGCCATGGCGATCAGGCAGCAACCCACAAGGACGAAAAAGGGAAATAGCCATGCCTACCATATCGAGCCACCACGACCACAGTCACGCTCAGGCTGCCCCGCCTCATGACGGTGATCTACGCGACCCGGTGTGCGGAATGGCGGTTACGCCCCCAAGCAAGTATGGCGAGCTTTATAACGGACAGACTTATCAATTTTGTAGCCTGAAATGCCAAGAGAAGTTTCGAGCAGATCCTGAGCGCTACAACGGTGCTCATCCGAGCGCAGAACCCCACGTCACCGCTCCAGGGCCTGTGGTACAAGCAGGCACTGAATTTACCTGTCCGATGCACCCGGAAATACGCCAGCCCCGGCGTTTTTCAAGGTGGTTGTCGCGTCAACCGTCTAACTATGCCGCTCTTTTCTCGACCTGTTGCTCTCGATCCGGGTTCAACAACACGGTACCGATCGGCTCCCAGTTACGTGTTCGACCCGACCACCGTTCCGGTTTTTTCTCTTTGGCTCGTTCGTACAGTTCATGTCGCCGGGCCAGGACCTGATGGTCCAGTCCTCGATGCCGCTCAGCCGGTGTGACGAAGCGGATACGGCTATGCCGGTGTTCGTTGTTGTACCAACGCATGAAATCCCTCACCCAAGCTCGTGCGGCGTCCAAACTGGCAAAGCCGTCCTGCGGCCATTGCGGGCAGTATTTCAGCGTTCTAAACAACGACTCCGAGTACGGATTATCGTTGCTCACCCGCGGTCGGCCCCGCGAGGGCGTGATGCCCGGTTCGTACATCTTGCTCAACAGCGTCACTGACTTCATCGGCGCGCCGTTGTCCGAGTGCAGCACCAGCGGCTCGCGTAAACACTGCTCGCCGATCACGCTGCGTTGCAGTAACGCAGCGGCTTTCTCGCCGCTTTCCGCGTCGTAGACCTCCCAGCCCACGGCCTTGCGGCTGTAAATATCTTCGATCAGATAGAGGTAGCAATACTTGCCGCGTATCGGCGACGGCAGATACGTGATGTCCCACGACCACACCTGATTGGGCCATTTGGCCGCATGCGTCGTCGGCGCGGCGTACCGCCTGGGGCGCTGACTACGGCCTCGATGTTGCTGTTGACCCGTCGCTCGCAAGACGCGATAAAACGTCGCCTCCGACGCCAGATAGCGCCCTTGATCGGCCAGGCGCGGCACGATCTGGCTCGGCGGCAGATGGACGTACTCGCGACTGTTGCACAGCGTCACAATGCTCTGTCGCTCAGCCTCGCTCAGTGCATTTCGCGGCGTTGGCCGTGTGACAGTCGTTCGGGCATCGGCCTGGATAACGTCTGTTTCAGTCCATCGTTGCAAGGTCCGCAGCGATAGACCGATTTCCCGGCAGGCCCTGATTTTTCTGGCTCCCGCCGCGACCGCTTGGCTCAGCCAGTCAACGAGTAACTGCCGTTCTGGCAAAGACGTCAGTTGTCCTCGTTGTCGGTCCCCCAGTAGTCGTTGAGCTTTTTTCGCAGCACCAACAACGCGGCTGTTTCAGCCAGCGCCTTGTCTTTGCGGCGCAGTTCGCGCTCAAGTTCCTGGATGCGTTTCTTATCTTTGCGAGACTGCTCCCGATCTTCTTTTTGCTGGGCCTTTTCCGATTTCTGGCCGGTGATGAAGGCTTGTCGCCAAGCAGTGATCTGCTCGGGGTAAAGGCCTTTGCGGCGGCAATACTCGCCCAAGTCGATCTCGGACAAACCGGCCGCTTCAAGGACGACAGCAAACTTGGTTTCGGCTGACCAGTTCTGGGTCGATTGTTTGTTTTCGGACACTGCACTTCCTTCAGAACTGAGCTGCTTGCGCCAGTTGGACAAAGACATTTCGCTGACCCCTTCGCGCCGGGAAACCTCGGCCATCGACAGGTTCAGTGGGGGAAGCAGCATCTTGAGTAATGCGGCTCTGCGTTCAGGTGAATAGTACGGCACGACCAGTCTCTTTCCGCCCCCGATGTGCTTTTTTAGGAAAAACCGGAGAGGCGACAACTATCCTGACACCGGGGGGTTTCCGTGGATCGGGCAGTCGGTAAGGTGAGCGTTGAAAGCAGCCAAAGCCCAGAGCAGGTTCGTAAAGCTGTCGAGGCGTTAGGTTTTCCTTCCCAGATCAGCGCCTGAGAGCGCTGATTCTCTCCCAGGGTAAGAGCCCCGCATGCCCAGGCTCCCCTTGGGTTCATTTCAAGCCATGGACCAAGCGGAGCTTGGTTTTTCGTCCCGTACCCGTTCAAGGTGATGTGCACTGGCGGCGAATTACCGGCCAAACTGGTGCGGCTATTTCTGTCGAAGATGCAGTGCACAGATCGACATCACCATGGTCATGGTCATGGTCATGGTCATGGTCATGGTTTTTTATTAGCTTTAATCCACTGATCAAGTACGGCGATTTCCTTTTCCTGTGCGGCAATTATGTCTTTGGCCATACGGAGCATCTCTGGATTTTTTCCGCTCTTGAGTTCGGCTTGCGCCATCTTGACTGCCATCTGGTGATGCATGCGCATGTTTGCCGCGAAGTCATAATCCACATCGCCGGTCTTGGACATACCACCCATTTTTTTCATGCCGTCCATCTTCGAGTGATCCATATGCTCGGAAGACATCGGCATTGTTTCGCTTTTCGCGGGCTCTGCGGCACTGGTCCACGTCGGCGCTGTTGCCATCACCGCGACAGCCATCGCGACCGCCCTTACCGATAAAGTGAACCGGCTAGAGCTGTTGTGCTTGATATGCTTGGACATTGTGAATCTCCTGTTAGAAGGCGGAAGATTGGCATATACATACCATTGCCCCTGCGTACAGAAATCGCCATTTCTGTACCTGCAATTGGGGCCCGACTAGCCTTAGCCACTGCTGAGGCGCCATGTGAGGGGCATCGGAGTGTTGGTCATAGCTATGTTCTCCTTGCTAGCAGTGGTGTTGGGACCATCGAGATTCGACAGTTTCGGTTAAAAAAGCTGATCATTTCGGATAGATAGCGAATTAGGATATTGCAGACAAATACCAGTCTTAATGCGAGCAAAATGCTGTTTCATAGCAGTCAGGAAGTGCGTGCTCAGGGTTCATATTTCACCCTAGACCACGCTAGGCGAACAGTCGAAAGAAATCAATATTACATTCCTGTCAGCTTCTAGTTGGTTAGCATTTCGTGGCGAATAGCCCTTAGGGAACTGAAAAAAACTTCCATCGCTGGGGAATACCCGTATCGCACGACCTGAACGGTTGAACCCCGATAAAACAGATCGCCTTCGCCAATACCGAGTATGCCGGAAACCCAAGCAGACCCGCGACCGCTTCCTGATTCAGATGGATCAGATCTTGCCGTGGCAGGGTTTAGCCGCACTATAAAAGGGTAAAGTCGGTCGTGCAGCGTATACGTCGGCGAGGCTCAAAAAAAAACCACTTCAAATCTGGGAATTGGACGGTGAAATTGCTGCCAGCGACCCTTTTGGCCTTTGCTTATTAGTCACCTCGTGGCTACGGTAAATTAACGCTCTTTCTGCGGAGCCAAGCGCTTTCTCAAAATTAATACTCAAACCTAATCACCTTCAGTAACGCTACTATTTACCACGATACCGAATAATCAATGCTGACCGCGTGCGTTCAATCCGACGCACTTCAATTTCAGCACAGGAACTAAAAGCCTCTCGCCACCTTGAACGTGAACGGAAGCTTACAAAAATACATAGCTAAAATTTTATTCGGTAAATGGCGGTTATGCGATCGCTGGATGATCGAGACCTTACGGAGTAACTAGCGTGTTCCTCAAGAGAATATCGCAACCTGTCACAACTGTAATATTGGCCTAAGGTTCCTGACAGGGGATGAGTCTTATAGTCCTATTGAGCATCAAGCTCACCCCGAAGAATCATCATCTGATGTGGATTCGGGGGTTACCAATACTCATCCGAGGAATACCAAATGACACCCATCAAAACTTTGTTTGTCGTCGCTGCCCTGACCGTCTCTTCTTTGGCTATGGCTGAAGGCGGTGGTGACCGGGCGTTCGCACGTATGGAAGCGGCCAGGAATAATTCAATGGAATCGTATCAAGTAGCCCAAAAGCAAAGCACCCAACCTCCCATCGCAGAAAGCCAACCCAAAGCGATGGACCACAAGAATTGCTGAATAGCTTGCTGCGTTCCCAAGCTGACAGAAATGTAATCACTGTGGTGGTTCAAATGTGGCAATTTCTGAGCTCGCTTGCCGTAAGTACTCGTTTTTAGTGACGGCGAGCGAAGCTCATTCGGGCTCATCACAAAACCCCGAGAGAGTGCCTTCAACCTGTTTGAGCAACTCATTGGTTGCTTCGCACGGCTTCCCTTTTGACTGATCGGACATAAACGGCATGCATTCCAAAACCTCTAGGCGGACATTCGTTAAAGGCCTGGCCGCTGGTGGCATTCTCGGCGGCCTTGGTCTGTGGCGCACTCCTGTATGGGCAGTGACCAGCCCTGGTCTGCCGAGCGTTCTCACCGGTAACGAATTTGATCTGTTTATTGGTGAAACCCCTGTAAACATAACTGGCTCGCCGCGCACAGCCATGACCATCAATGGTTCGTTGCCCGGACCTTTGCTGCGCTGGCGCGAAGGCGAGATGGTCACACTGCGTGTGAAAAATCGCCTAGACCAAGACACCTCCATTCATTGGCACGGGATCATTCTGCCCGCCAACATGGACGGTGTACCGGGTTTGAGTTTCCATGGCATCGCGCCCGATGGCATGTACGAGTACAAATTCAAGGTGCATCAGAACGGTACGTACTGGTACCACAGCCACTCTGGTTTGCAGGAGCAGGCAGGCGTTTACGGTCCAATCGTCATCGACTCGAAAGAGCCTGAACCTTTTCAATACAACCGCGACTATGTAGTGATGTTGACTGACTGGACCGATGAAGACCCTAGTCGCGTCATGGCCAAGCTCAAGAAGCAATCGGACTACTACAACCACCACAAACGTACCGTGGGCGACTTCATCGACGACGTCAGCAAGCAAGGTTGGTCTGCTGCCGTGGCCGACCGGAAGATGTGGGCTGAAATGAAAATGAACCCCACCGATCTCGCAGACGTCAGTGGGGATACTTACACCTATCTCATGAATGGCCAGGCGCCGAATGGTAACTGGACCGGTATTTTCAAGCCGGGCGAGAAGCTGCGCCTGCGCTTTATCAACGGCTCAGGTATGAGCTATTTCGACGTCCGCATCCCTGGTTTGAAAATGACCGTTGTGGCGGCTGACGGCCAACATGTCAAACCAGTCAGCGTCGATGAATTCCGCATCGCCGTGGCAGAAACGTATGACGTGATCGTAGAACCTGCCAGCGAAGAGGCTTACACCATCTTCGCCCAGTCCATGGATAGAACCGGTTATGCACGCGGTACCCTGGCGGTTCGCGAAGGATTGCAGGCACAGGTGCCTGCGACCGATCCTCGGCCTCTTTTGACCATGGATGACATGGGAATGGGCGGTATGGCGGGCATGGACCATGGCAGCATGGCTGGTATGGGCGGCGGCGATATGAAACAAGGTGACATGTCAGGCATGGCTGGCATGGACCACAGCAAGATGTCGAGCATGGACCAAAGTGACATGACCGGGATGACCGGCATGGACAGCGGTGATATGACTAACATGGCCGGTATGGACCACAGCAAGATGGCGGGAATGGACAAAGGCGACATGTCCAACATGGCCGGCATGGACCACAGCAAGATGGCAGGGATGGGCGGTATGGGTGGCGAAATGCAGACTCACCCAGCCTCCGAAACCAACAACCCCTTGGTTGACATGCAAGCCATGAACCCAACGCCAAAGCTAAACGATCCAGGCATCGGTTTGCGGAACAATGGTCGTCGAGTGCTCACCTACTCTGATCTGAAAAGCACGTTCCAAGACCCTGACGGCCGCGAGCCCAATCGCACCATTGAGCTTCATCTGACCGGTCACATGGAGAAGTTTTCGTGGTCCTTCAACGGAATCAAATTTTCTGACGCCGAGCCGCTTCGTCTGAAGTATGGGGAGCGTCTTCGCATCACCCTGGTGAACGACACCATGATGACCCATCCCATCCACCTTCACGGCATGTGGAGCGACCTTGAGGATGAGAACGGCAAGTTCATGGTGCGCAAGCACACAATCGACATGCCACCAGGTACCAAGCGCAGCTATCGAGTTACCGCTGATGCCTTAGGTCGCTGGGCCTATCACTGCCATCTGCTTTTCCATATGGAAATGGGCATGTTTCGTGAAGTGCGGGTTGATGAGTAAAGGAGACGATCTGTGAGCACATACCTAAATCGTAAATCGCTGGTGGGTTGCCTCTTTGCCATTGGCCTGTTGGGTGGACACTCGTCCGTGGGACTGGCAGGGGATGATAGTAGTGACCATTCACCTGCGACTCCTGCGAAAGCAACGAACCAGCCCGCAACTACGGCAACCGAGTCAAAGCCCGATCACGGGTCAATGGATCATAGCAAGATGAGCCATGAGTCGATGGATCATGACCAAAAAACCAAAAAGGCAGATTGAGATCATGACCAGTAAGTTTTTACGCCCAACGTTGATGGCACTGGCAGTCTCTACCAGTCCTGCTTTCTTTGTCGTGGCTCACGCCGCTGAAGAAATGGATCACTCCAAGATGGACCACGGCTCAATGGGGGCTATGGATCACAGCAAGATGAGTATGGATGACGGGAAAATGGACGGAATGGAAAGTATGGATGGAGGGGCGACTACCACCAGTCGAACCCCAGTCCCCGTACTTACCGACGCTGACCGTGCAGCCGCCTTTCCAGATGTTGCTGGTCATGGTGTCCACGACAAAAAACTCAACTCCTTCATGCTGCTGGATAAGTTTGAGTACCAGGATGCTGACAACGGTAGTGCATTGGCCTGGGATGCAAAAGGATGGATCGGCGGTGACGTTGACCGACTGTGGTTGCGCTCGGAAGGCGAACGTACCAATGGCGTAACTGAAAACGCTGAACTCTCAGCACTTTGGGGGCACTCCATCGGTCCATGGTGGGATGTCGTCACCGGCGTACGACAAGACTTCAAGCCCGGGTCACCACAAACTTGGGGAGCGCTCGGTATTCAGGGCATGGCCCTCTATAACTTTGAAGCCGAAGCGACTGCCTACATCGGTGAGAACGGTCAAACCGCTGCTCGATTGGAAGGCGACTACGACATTCTGCTGACCAATCGCCTGATCTTGCAGCCGACGGCCGAAGCCAATTTTTACGGAAAAAATGATCCTCAGCGCGGCATTGGGTCTGGATTGGCAAACACCGAAGTAGGGCTCCGATTGCGTTATGAGATTGTTCGCCAATTTGCCCCTTACATTGGGGTTAGCTGGAGCCGCTCCTACGGCAATACGGCAGACCTGGCCAGCGATGAAGGAGACGATGCGAACGAAGCGCGATTTGTCGCCGGTATTCGGATGTGGTTTTGAGGGCCTGACATGAAAAGAACATTGAAAACATTGACTGCTGCCGGGGTGGTCGCCGCAATAGTAGGTGCCGGCGTGGTGTATTTTGGTGTGATTAATGTTGGGGCGGATGATCCACATTCCGATCCCGTTTACGCGCTACTTTCCACCGCTCGGGATCGCTCGATCGAAGTGCGCTCACGCGACATTAAAGTCCCCGACCTGAGCGAAGAAGCTCTCATCCGCGCAGGTGCTGGCAACTACAACTCTATGTGCATCGGTTGCCATCTGGCTCCGGGTATCGCAGGAACCGAGTTAAGTAATAGCCTTTACCCTGCACCTCCAAATCTTTCAAAACTGGGCGTTGATGGAAACCCTGCCGCAGCTTTCTGGATCATCAAGCATGGAATCAAATCCACAGGCATGCCCGCTTGGGGTAAAAGCATGGCCGATCCCTACATATGGGAAATGGTCGCTTTTCTCCAACAGCTGCCTTCATTGGATGCAGAGCAATACAACGCTCTAGCAACCAGCAGCGGCGGTCATCAACACGGTGGCGGCGAGAGCAAAATGCATAACCATGAAGGCGAGCATGAGGGCCAAAAAGGGGCTGTCGCCGGGCATCATGATGCGGGGGCAGCCGAAGAGATAGCCGAAGCAGGCGACCATCATGGCGAGAGTAACAGCGACCATGCCCATGAGGCGGCCTCACCGCCTTCTCAGGATGAAAGTACCGAACACGCCCATCCTCTGGTTGTGGAGGCTTCACATGACGCTCCTGCAACTCCGGCCGTTCAGCCAAACACTCATACCCACGCTGATGGGAAGGAGCATACCCATGCGAAATAACTTTCTTCGTCCCGGTCGGGCACTTCGCCTCGCTGCATTCGCGGCTCTGTTTATCAGTTCAACTGGTCATGCAGCAGAGTCGCTGACGATCGACGTCCATCGTGACGCTAACTGTGGATGCTGCAAGAAGTGGATCCAGCACCTTGAAGCTAACGGCTTCACCGTCGTTGATCATGTAGAAACCAACATGAGCGCGGTCAAGCAGAATCTCGGTGTTGCTCCACGACTCTCGTCCTGCCACACAGCAATGATCAATGGAAAGTTTGTTGAAGGTCACGTGCCCGCCGAGCAAATCATTGCGATGAGCAAACGTGACGACCTTCTCGGGATCGCCGTTCCTGGCATGCCGGCTGGATCTCCAGGCATGGAAGTCAACGGAAAACGTGATGCTTACCAGGTAATCGGCTTGTCCAAAGCAGGCGCAGACCAGGTCATTGCTGAATACCCCGGCAATTAATCTGGCCCTGTCCATCTAACGCTGCATGGCTACCGTCCACCCTGGCCATGCAGCGAGAAATGCTTTGTCCATTAGGTGTTCAAGCAGTAGAAGAAGTTGTAAGGGGGCCGAGGACAGCAGCAAGGGAGGACGCATTACAACTGTGGCCTAAACTGTGGCGTTCAATTATGCTTTTTTTGCAAGCTTTTCAGGCGCAGGGTCGCGCGTTGTACAGCGGCCATCTTTTCTGGACGCTTCATCCGCTTCCATTTTCTGATGTCTTCCTTGGTGCGACCGCAGCTCAAACATAGTTCGCTGTTCAGCTGGCAAACGGAAATACACGGGTTTTCGATGTCCTTGGCCATGGTTTAACTCCGCGTGGATCGTGTACGGGTTAAACGCTGCCGCCAGTCACCGGCATTCGACCGCTGACATTGCTCTTCAGTATCGAAATGCACGTTGGCCGACACCTGACTGACGTGAACATTCGCTTCACTTAACGCCAGGGTCGTCAGTTCGAGCATCCGCTTGTCTTGCCCATTGGCAAGCACCTCATCCCTGTTGGCATCGGTGTCGAAGACCCAAACAACCATCAGACTGGAGGGAAATCGCGCGTAATCCACATCGTGAGTCAACCAAGAGAAGCCCACTATCTCTGCTTTGGCCGTCTCGCAGGCCTTGGTCAGAGCAGCAATCAGACGACGTTCGATTTGCGATTGATCCCGATTGCTCAAAAGCATATCTCGATCCTTATTTTCATTTCAGTCGACTATGCGTTCATTTCTAAGCCGGAACGGAGACTTGTACCGGTGAGTCAGCTCCCAGCTTCGTGCGGTATTCAACAGTCAGATGCATGACTTCATGAACCGTAGCAAGCCGTCCTCGTATGTCTTCGGCATTCACTGCGGGGCTGCCGAGGACGCTCACAATCGCGGCTCGGGCCTGAGGCCCTACCTGCCAGACATGAAGATCAATGATCGAAGCATCTCCAGGCATTTCAACCAGTTCACGAATTTCTTGGGCGACATGATCATCTGTCTGGTCGAGCAATACACCCGCAGTCACCCGCATCAACGACCAAGCCCAGCGTGCAATGACAATTGCACCCAAAATCCCCATTGCAGGGTCGAGCCATACCCAACCAAGGTATCGGCCAGCAAGCAGAGCAGCGATGGCCAGAACCGAGGTCAGGGCATCTGCAATGACGTGAACGTAAGCAGAGCGCAAATTATTGTCGTGACCATGCGCATGGTGAGATTGATCGTGGCCGTGGTCATGCCCATGGTGATGGTCATGACCGCCGGAGAGCAAAAGCGCGCTCACGACATTCACTGCTAGTCCGACGACTGCGATAAGAGTCGCCGTCCCGAATTGCACTTGAGTCGGTTGAAAGAGGCGGAATAGCGATTCCCCGCCAATGCCCAGGGAGACCAACCCCAAAATCAGAGCAGAAGCGAAACCGCCCAAGTCTCCAACCTTGCCAGTTCCAAAGCTGTAGCGAGCACTTGATGCATGCCTTTTTGCGTAGCCGTAAGCAGCCGCGGCTATACCGAGTGCTCCTGCGTGCGTTGCCATGTGAAATCCATCGGCAAGCAACGCCATGGACCCTGTGACATAACCTGCGGTGATCTCAGCGACCATCATTACGACGGTCAGTGCCACCACCCACAAGGTTCGCTTGGCGTTTTCTTCATGCGATGCCCCCAAGAACATATGGTCGTGGGCATAGTCCGTGTACGAATTACTCATCTGGGTAAATCCTATTTGGAATAGCGGCGAATAGCTTCGAGGAGCTCGTCGACGCCTTTCGCTCTTTCTTCGTTGCTGAGTGTCGGAT
>NZ_JBBWCB010000087.1:0-26580 GCF_039888995.1 Pseudomonas rossensis
GCGTAGGAGTGGCTCTAAGGTCATCACTTGATCTGCTGAAGGCGTTCAGGGGGATTGATAAGGATGGGTGCATATAGAACCAGGGCTTCTGTCCAGGTTTTGCGAGGGCTGGCGCTGGGTTTAACTGGCTGCGTCGCTATTCGTGGCTGCATTCAGATAAGCGAGTGCCTCTTTTGGCAGGGCTTCACGCCTAGCGTTCAGTTCTTTCGACGAAATACTCGAGACATCGCTGCCTGCGCTTGACGCACTGCTCGTGCCAGGCTTTTCGTTGTTTGATTGCAGCGACTGCCAATATCCTTTGAGTTCTTCGGGGCTCTGCCTATCGTGACGCGCATTTGCGGCCAGTTGTTCGTGCAACAGCCGCATAAGGTCGTCGTCACTCATCAACATTGCTTTTGGCCTGCCTGACGGAACTGAACTGGACGTGCTTGGTGTGGCCGCCGAACTCCATTTCAACTGTTGGCCTAACTGCTGCAGGAGGTCATTGCTGGTCAGACTTGCGGGTCGCCGTTCCGGGAATGTGTCCAATGGCGCATTTGCCGGATCCCGCAGCCAGTGATCCTCATAGAAATTGTCGAACTCATGCTTGCCAAACTTATACTCCTGACCGGGTGGCGTTGCTGGCATTGGATTGGTCACGGCCCACTCCGCAGGCGCTTGGGGCTGGAGTGGCGCGTCTTGCTGTTTGATCACTCGCATCATATTGCCGAACCCTTTTTGCACTCGAACGCGGGCCACCCTGGCATGGGCGGTGAGCAGCGCCGCCGCGCGGCTGCCAGAACGTCCGTCATTGAGGCGCTGTTCAGCTAGCCACTCGGCCATTTCCCGGTGCATGGACTTCTTATCAGAGCTGATGTCCTTCGCTATCTTCTTGCGTTCCGCAGCAACGAGATCATCCCACGAGGGCTGCACTGGTCCGGACTTGGCGCCATGAGCACTTTCGTCGGTATTGGTTCGCTGCGGCTGCGCTTGCGGGTCGGCATGCGGCCGTTGCAGCTCCGGACGGTCTCGGGTGCTAGGCAAATCAGCCAGAAAATGGGCGATTTTTACCTCGGGCAATTCACGCGCATGCTCCAGCACCACTTGGTCTATGCTACCTGCATCATTGTCAAAAAAACGATGTGCGCGAAAGCCTAGGGCCACAAGCTCCAGTTTGCCGTCATGAGGCATGAAGTTAGCCAGTAAAATACCCTTGTGTTCTCCCAGCGTCATGCTTTTGCCGAACTGGGACACCGGGGTGTCCCGAGCCGGATTGGTCATAAATGTGTTGTATTGCAGCGCATTGTAGGCGACGGCAGCCATTTGTTTCTGCAGCGCAGTGCCGTGTGTACACAGGCGCAACAGATAATCCTCGGTACGCGAAGTGATGCGATGCTTGAGGCCGGCCTTGGGTGCGCCACTGGCCGCAGTGGCATCGGTGGCTGCGTTGTGAGGCGCATCCAACGGTGCTTGATGCGACAATGATGGACGGTTGACTTGCATGGATACTCCAGACAGATGATTTGCATCGTTAGTGGCTGACGGTTAGATACGGTTCCTGCGGGCTACCTGTAGAACGAGCTCGTAGTGTCCTATCCCAGCGCAGATGGGTTTGCGTTCAGGGTTCGAGGTCATCATGCGTCGATCCCGTCAGCCTCTATAACCACAACGTCGAGATTCCACTTGGCAACCGAGATCAGTGGACTGTTGACGGGTATGAGTTCCATCTCGCCTTTGTCCTGACGTTTTTCAGGATGTCCCTGCCTCGGTGGAGCAGGATCGTATTCCATGGCTATCTAAATACTCTTGGCCACCCTCTCGCCAGCAATGTCTGCCACGACAAGCAGCATCCTGTCGATTGCGGACGGGGATTCTGCCTCGGAGTTTTCTTAGCTCAAAAGCCTGGTCCAAGAGGTCGGTGTTGCATCCAAAGGCACCTCTAGGTTTTCCACCAATACAGCGGTCATCCAATAAAAGCCAATTAACAAAGTCAGCGTTGCAAGCTGTTCATCGGCATAATATTGTTTTAACGAAAAGAAAACACCGTCTGATGCTTTGACGTGAAAAAAACAAGCATCCACATAGTTCAATAGTGCATTTTGCTTCGAGTCCAATACGTTTCCTTTGTCGTAAAGCAACTTGTCAAGTATGTCCGGGGTGATCCCTACACTCTGAGCCAAATGGGCATGCTGCATGATTTCGTAACCACACTCACTGAGTTTAGCAAGTCGTAGTATCACAAACTCTCGGTCAAAATCTGAAAGATTTGCCTTTCGAAATGAACCCCCTAATGCAATATAGCTTTCTATGTTTTCCGGGCACAAAAGCGCAGCACGAATAGCATTAGCCGGGAAGCGTTCATACTGATGCCGCAACTCTTTATTTACACTCATAACATCAGGAAAAATGACCCTGTCCATTTGGTATCCTCGAAATAATTAAAAGCAAGAGTAAGCACGCAATTAGGCTTTCAACCCGATTTTCCTTAGTATGGGCGAATCTCACTCATACCCATTGGATATTCTCGCGTCATCCGCAAATTTGACCGCGCTTGTTATGCCATGTATCGGTGCTGCACCGTGTCTGCAAAAAAAACTGTATGGGTTAAACATCATCCCGCTTGGGTGAGGTGGTATTTCATGGTTGATGCTAATCGCTCGATGTCGTGAGCTATTTTCTTTGCACCGTAACTGGTTGAGTAGATTGAATTAGCGGTAAACACCCCTCCTTGAACTATTGACCCATTAGCGTAAATTGGAAAATCGTCGCTAACTCGGTGAGTAGCAGTGTTAATAGATACTCCGCCATTCCCATTAAATTGAAGAAGCTGCTTGTTTGCCAAGTGTGATAACAGCGGGTCTGCCTCTGCTGACTGAAGGCCGGTGGCATTGATAATGGCGCCGTAGGCGTCTAAATTTGTTGTTAAAAGCTCATCCGAGCTGAGCATCCGAAGTTGACCACTTTTGAACAGTTCTGAGATAATTTCCGCATTGCGTAGCGGCATGGAGTGCGCGATCCTGCCTAACCAGGGATTCACCTCATTGTTGAAGCGAGTTTTATCCGTCGAAGATAAAGAGGGCCAGATCATATTCAATCCATCGATCATATCCATCAAGATATCTTCCCAAACATTTCTATTTTGCTGGCAAAGGTTGATTTCATGATCCAGCTGCGTTGCCGCGCGTCGTCCTTCAGCGGAAATAATATCAACCAAACGCACATTATTTTGTAAGAGGTAATGCTTAAACATGTCTATCATGCAACAAATACGCGAATAGTCCTCCGGTAAGCCTTTGATTTCAAATAAATAGTTGTCAAGAAATTCGCGACGTTTAGGCTTTATTACATGATGGCGGACTGAAGGGAAAAGCTGGCTGGGTGAATGAATATCAATCTGTCCTTTATGTCCACACCCAGCCAGATGGGCCAAGGCGTCAATGGCTGACAGCCGGCTGCCCAAGACCAGTATCGAGGCCGCTCTATCGATATCTGTCAGTTGTTGTGCAGGGTAGGGGGAAATTATTTTTCTTTTAGCGAACATTGCCGGAGCTTTTTTAAACGGAAGTCCAGTAGCGATAATCACTGCATCATACGGCGTACGCTCACCGTCATTTACAATGCAGGGGCGGCTATAATGGTCAATATGAATACTGCTGACGGTTTTGGAAATGAATTTTATTTTCCCGATATGCGATTCCGCAAGAGATAACTCTCTTCTTAAATAGGCAACAGCCGAATCTCTTGACACTACGTCGCCACTGCTTACCTGCAATCTCTCATGTTGATTGACGTAATCCAGCAGGCCGTTTTGAGCGGCGGGGTCAATAAAACTGACCCCAACGCTTGTGTTAAGCAACATGTTTCCAGATCCTGTATTAAACGCTCTCCCTTTGAATGGAATGCCCTCCTCGTAAATATCTATTGCAATATTTTTATCTTTCAATACATTACAAGTCGCGATGGCGCTGATAATGCCTGCTGGGCCTCCGCCAATGATGCCGATATTCATACCCACTCCTAAGCTACCTGCTTTGGCAATATTCATGATTCTCTCCCCGTAAAACAACTGAGTGGCAATGATCCGCTCAACGGTTCCGGAAAAAAATGAACTAAAATGGGTTTTTGTTGCCACCGAGTCTTCAATGGCTAACGGACCGAATTGATTGGTTGCAGATGTCGTATTGGCCCGAGCCATTCTTAACTGACTTTGGCAAGGCAGAGCGGAAATTTGAAGGCGGTGGAGAAAGACGTGAAGACCAATCCTCTAACAAATACCTTGAAAGCTTAGCTGGTTTTTCTGGTTGTCATTACCCTCGCTCTCCTCATCGGCCACGCGGAAACGCCTTGTTATACCTGTCGGGCGTGGTTCACAAGCTCAGCATAATCACTCTGGTGCGCTTTCGCCTGCCCTGATCAGCCATACCACTCAGCTTGCTTTAGACCGACTCGAAGCTCAGCCCGATGGGCACTACCAGCTCTTTGCGCTACTGACGCGTAATAGCATCGCCGATGGCGCTTTGCACATTCGATCATTCCAAGGGAAAAACGCTTACTACGGCCAAGAAGTGAAAGTGCTAGGTGGAGAGTCGGCCCGTTTAACGATTCGCGCCAGATTAAACGAGCAATCCGAGTACGATATCATCGGCATTGACTTACACCTGATTTCGTCTGAACAAACCGAATCCCTTAATCTGTCTAACCCTCCCGCCATGACAAACGATGATATACCTTCAGAGCAGCTACCGATTTCTGGACAATGGTTAGCTCAATGTGGTGGAGTTCAACTGGCACAGCCAATGACTCTTCAAAACGATCTGCAGGTTTTTTCGGGCACCTCTTTACCTTCGGGCGCATCGACCAGCACCCAATCCATGGTGTTTTCTCATGACGGTTGGGCAGCTGGCGCGTCGAGCGACATTCCCGGTGCTCACCGGACCCACGCCGCTCGAACAGCCAACTTCGAACCCTACCCGGCGTCTTCCTCGCGCACTCGAGGATCGGCGCCAGAAAAAGCACCGGACAATCCTGCGCAGACGGTTCCTCAAGGCAAGCGGCCAAAACGGCCAGGCGCAACGGATGACCAGATCAGGGCACACATGAGAAATTCTGACGGCGAGCTGAAAACCAGGAAAGCCGTCGTCAAAGCCCTGCATGCCGCCGGATTAGGGGCAAATACTACTCGCCTCAGTGCCCTGCGGCAGAGGGAAACACGGCTGCGTCCAGCAGATGAAGAGGTCGGACGGCAAATTCAAAACCATAACCGCCACCGCCACCGCCACCGCCACCGCCAGCATTATGCGTGCCTCCGGATGGCGGATAGGGGAAGCGCGCATCAGTTCCCCGCTGCGCAAAGAGCGAGACCGTGAAGATGAAATGCATTGATTGCGACCCCAACCGTTTTCGATTGCAATCCGCTACCTCTATTCTCTATTAATGGAACCCGTTCGACGTTGGCGTCACCCACAAGGGAGCCCTTTCAGGACGACCACGTCGATGCTGCCGCTTTTACCCCACATGTTGGATTACGAGAAATTTTTGCGCTCGATGCAGGCGCTCGCCCTCACGCTGAGTGCGTTGTGCGCGGGCTGCCAATCCATGGGGCGCATGGACGAACAGGGCAGTGCGCGGTCTCCTCGAGTGCTCGTAGGCCTCAGGCCTGTCGCGGATTTGAACCTGAGCGCTATTGCGGGCGATCCCACGCAAGGTCTATGGGCACGTTTGGGGCAAGGGTTCACGCTATTGGATAACAACGGGAGCAATCTCAGGATTGAGCAGCAACGTGACTGGTTTGTCAGCAACCCGTCTTTCCTAGGGGGCGCCAGCGGCCGCGCTAACCGCTATATTCACTTCATTGCGCAGCGTCTTGATGAGCGAAAGATGCCACCCGAACTGGCGCTACTGCCCATTATCGAAAGTGCCTACAACCCCATGGCCAATTCAAACCGCGAGGCGGTGGGGCTATGGCAATTCATTCCCTCGACCGGACGTGATTTCAATCTGCATCAAACCGGGTGGTATGACGGCAGACGAGACATCCTTGCCTCCAGCAACGCAGCCATGGACTACCTGACGCGACTTCATGATCGGTTCAGTGGTGACTGGCTGTTGGCACTGGCCGCGTACAACGCTGGCGAAGGGACCGTCAGTCGGGCCATTAAACGGAATCAGCAGAGGGGCCTGCCGATCGACTATTGGCACCTGACACTGCCTCGGGAAACTCAGGAATATGTGCCCCGGTTGCTGGCGTTGTCGCTGCTGGTGAGAGAGCCACATGTCTATGGCATCAAGCTGAGTCCGGTGGCCAACGTGCCTTATTTCGAGGTGGTCGAACTCAGTCACCCGGTGGACCTGGCGAAAGTTGCCGTCGATGCCGGGATCGAAGAAGCCGAACTGCTGGGGCTTAACCCGGCGTTTCTCAAGAAGGTGACACTCGGCGGTCCTGCACACCTGCTGGTGCCCCGAGCAAAAGCACAGACGTTGTCCGCCAGCCTGTCGAAAATGTATGACGAGGACCTGGCTGTGCAACCCGTACCGCAAAAGCAGATGGATCAACCGGTTTCCGTTGTGCAAATGAAGCCGTCGATACTCCCCCAAAAGCGACCTGCAGCCGCATCAAAAACGACCAGACCCGACAAGCTGAATGCTTCGAAAACGAGTGTGGCAGTGGTCGTGTATTCGGTCGGCCAGACGCCCTGAATTGTTTTTTTTTAGTCTTCCTTCCCCAACTTTGTGAGTGGAAGTTGGATCCTGATAGCGAACGGATCGCTGCTGCAGTGAGGGGTGTTTGTATCAGTAGTGATACATGTGACCATGGGTTTTAATCGTCCGACTATGTCCACAATAGTTCCCTTCGGCTCAAGGTCTTCCCGACAAATGGCCGGACAAATGTTCACCGACTACCTGTAACTGAATCTGACAAAATTCACGGGAACGGTTATTTTTTAGCCAACTTTTGTGCGTTCAAAAAACCGTAAAATCGGCGGGTCTCCCTCTCGGGGCGCCCAATAGCAAAGGCGTGGAGCCGATTGCTGGCCAGGGGCAGATATCAGACTTGGCAGAAAGTTTAATGCAGCAGTAGGGAGGGTTTAACAGAGCATTCTAAACAAATACACCAACAAGAAAGCGTTAAGAAAGTCACTAATGGGTGCTCTACAAGTCAGCGTTTATTGTTGCGACAAAGATCAGATAGGTATAACTAAGATCCATCAATTATCGAGCCGTACGGCATGGCGTTCATTCTGTTTTTGTCGCATAACTGTCGCTTGCGGAGGCATAAATCAGGCGGTGAAATGTTTGTAGGGTGGGTATTGAAATACCGTTATCAGTAGGTCCTCCGATGCCGGCATTAAAATGAATTGAAATGGGCTATAGTGAAAAGTATTAGCGCGGTTGATATATGTTTTTAACCTGTTGATATTAAAAGCAAAAAAAAATCACTTAATCAACAAGTCGAATCCGTCATTTTGAGGCGAAACACTGGGGTTGGAAAGGAACTTGAATAATCATTCAACTTAAATCCCTTAGGGTGGAATCAAAGTGCCATCGCGCGTTTGGCGCGTCAACTCGGCCGTCTGGCGCCCGGGAACTAAAATTAGATATTGCTGCCTTTTATAAGCATGCTATTAATAGTCCCGCTTGCCCAGCGCGAGAAATATCTATGAACGAAGGAATCGTTATAAGCAGCTTCGACTTGCAGGGTGATACAACTGCAATGGATGTTCATCAAATTGCAATAAGTACCGCCCACGTAAAACTGGATTTGCTCTTGTGTGGTGAAACGGGAACCGGTAAGGACACCCTGGCCAAACATATTCACGAATTGTCTGATCGGACAGGCTCTTTCGTGGGCATCAACTGTGCCGCGATCCCCGAAGCGCTTGCTGAAAGTCAGCTCTTCGGCGTGGTGAACGGCGCTTATACTGGGGTAACCCGGTCTAGAATGGGCTATATCGAGGCGGCTCAGAACGGTACGCTGTATCTCGATGAAATTGACAGCATGCCGCTGGTCTTGCAGGCCAAGCTGCTGCGCATCCTTGAAACCCGTGGTATTGAACGCTTGGGTTCGACCACCTTTGTGCCCTTGGACTTTCGCGTAATCGCTTCTTCGCAACGTCCATTGGATGAATTGGTGGAACAGGGGCTTTTCCGACGCGATCTGTTTTTTCGGCTTAATGTGCTGACGATCCAGCTGCCCGCCTTGCGCAAGCGTCGCGAGCAGATTCTGCCCCTATTCGACCAATTCACCCATGCCGTGGCTGCCCACTTCGAACGGGCAGCGCCGGTGCTGGACAGCCACTTGGTGCAGGTATTGTTGAGTCATGACTGGTCCGGCAACATCCGTGAGCTGAAGGCCGCCGCAAAGCGTTACGTGCTCGGCTTCCCGATATTGGGAACACAGCGGATCGAGGCGCGCGATCCGATGTCTGACTTGAAGTCCCAGCTGAAAGTGGTCGAGAAAATGTTGATCAAGGACTCGCTCAAACGACACAAGCACAGCCTCGAGGCGGTGGGTCAGGAACTCGATCTTCCAAGACGTACGTTGTATCACCGCATGAAGGAGTTGGGCGTTTGAGTCCACGTCGCCTGCACCTAAAGTGCCAAAATACCGCATCATCCTGAAATGCTTTTCCGGGATGTGCTGAATCACCGGCGCAGCATGTCGGCCTGGTTCAACGATTCCTGCTGATAGGTCTGCGTGCGATGATCCAAGTAGGTGAAGCTCAAGTCGCACTGGAGGTGGGGTGCGCTAACCGGCTGCCCGAAACGCGCGGTTTTTTCAGGTAGCGGCCCAGGAAATTGAAGGTCTGCGGCCGTTTGCTTTTTTCTTCGACGCATACCGATCTCGCCTGGGGCGCGACCGTCAGCACGCGGTACACACCTATCAACGGCTGCTGCCGCATCTGGATCTGGCCTTGCTGATCCTGGACGATGAGCAGGCGCTGTTCGAGGAAACCGACATCGAGTCGACCTTCAGTCACTATCGGCAGATGGGTGTAAATGAAGTGGTGATCAAACGTGGCGCGCAGGGCTGTCTGGTCCAGCACGACATCGCGTTGCATGAAGTCTGTGCGACAACTGTCGACAGGGCGGTCGATACCACGGCCGCCGGTGATTCATTCAGCGCGGGCTACCTGGCCACCCGGCTGCTCCACACAGCTCTTGATAACCCAAAAAACAAGTCCAGAATCAAGTCCTTCCTGCCTCAGGAATAAAAGAAACCCCTTAGATTTCAATGGGTCGGACGCCAGATACGAGTCTCGTTTCCGCTCCCAAAACGTAAAAAACGCCGCTCACGGAGCGGCGTTTTTGTTTGCGCGTAGTTTGTTGGGCTGCGTCGAAGAGAGATCACAACCTCTGTTTTGTTCCAGCACTTCTGCGGAAGCTGCCTCTAAACTCGTTCTTCAGGCCTGTAGGTGTTGGCAAGAGACCATTCGAAAAATTAGCCGTTGGTCGAAAAAGCAATACTTCATCCATGGTGTGGGCTGAAGTGTGGGCTGGCAGGTTTTTCCATGGCGCTGGGTGCGCAGGTGACCGTGTTCGATATTACCGAGGACAAGCGGCAGGACGCGCTCAGGCTGGGCGCGATCAAGTATGTCAACGTGAGTCGGCCGGCCGAGCTGCAGGGGCTGAACAACAGCCTCAACATGATCATCAACACCATCCCCTCGGGTCACGATCCGCTGGTGTATCTGAAGATGATCCGGCTGGGCGGCGAGATGGCCGTGCTGGGCCTGCCGCCGACCGCCGAGACACCCAAAATCTCCACCTCGGCGCTGCCGAACGTGCCCCTGGTCAAGGTCTACGTCTACGGTTCGAACACTGGCAGCGTCAGCCAGATCCAGGCCATGATGGATTACTCGGTGGAGCACGGCATCTATCCAGATGTGGAGGTCATCCCAGTTAGGTGTAGCGACCTGCATTCATAAACACGCCGACCTGCAATCAGCGCGTTTTTCGACCAGAATTAATTGCGTCTATCCGGCCCCACGAACCTGGATTAATTGCGAATGAGCTTGCATCCAGCGGCACGTGCTTGCATTCCATTTGCGCAGGCTCACATTAATTGCAACTAGCCGGTTGGGAACAACGGAGCAGGAAGTACACATAACCCACAACCCGCCTAGATAGCTGGCAAGCCGCTTAACGTGTGACTCGCTACGTTAAATCGGCAACCCCGCTGCCAGCATTTTGTCGCGTAACTCAGCGGCTCGCGCTGGATCGAGCATGTTGCTGAACAATGCTTTGATTTCGCTGGGTCTGGCGTCGAATTGTTCCACCAGATCTTTTACACACTGCGTTACCTGCGCAATCCGCAATTGGAACGTAACGTGCACCGCTCACAAAACCGCATCGAGTCCTATCACCAGCTACGCTCGGCCATCGCCCAGGTCGGGGGCAAGAAAGAACTGACCGGTCGAACCGATATCGAAATCGAGATCAGCAACCAGTGCGCGCGACTGATCGGTAAGCGTCCGAACTACACCGCCTTGAAACTCAGACCTTAATATCCTTCAACCATTGATTGACGCGCTCCCATTCGAAAACCGTTGGATCGAAGGTACCGCCATGCCACTCCAGCATGTCTTCATGCTCCGGGTGGTTGGGGTCAGCCATCACTTCAAGGAAGTCGGCATAACCCGGCCCACCGCCAATGTCTTCCGGCGGGCAAGCATTAGCGCCGTCGTTGCAATAGGGCACCAGGACAGGCCCCGGCGGGCAATTTCTTTTCGACTTTGATCCGATGATCCCAGCCGTCGCCGAAATCATAGAGATAGCGAAACGTCTTTTTCCCGGATAACGCTTTGATCGGAGTCTTGCGGGTCTCCGGGTTCACGGGTGGACCCCACCCATCGGGGTCGGGAATGCCGTAATTTTCACCGGCAATTTCAAACTCGTGCATATGTCCTCCCTCCCAGCCCATCGCGAACTGGATCACAGTGTGCAATTTGCCCAACGTGATGTTCTCGGGCACTGCCACGCGGCGCCAAATGGCAGGTTCGATCCACTTCAATTCAATGTGCAGTAACAGCAAGTCAGGTTCGGGTTTTAGCAAACGAACAGTTTTGACCATGGATCAGGCAGCCTCGCAGAGTTCCGTGGAGGTGAGAGAAACGTTCCAGGGCAGCAGTTCGTCGATCCGATTAATCGGGTGGTCAGCGATGCGCTCCAGCACGTGTGTCAAATAGGCTTGCGGGTTCAGGTCGTTGAGTTTGGCCGAACACACCAGGCTGTAAATCGCAGCAGCCCGTTCGCCGCCGGCATCGGAACCGGCAAACAGGTAATTTTTGCGTTTATGCCAAGCTTGGCATAAACGCAATTATCCGCAGTCGGAAATTATGTCGGGTATGCGGCGGCGGCGGCAGCGCGTCTGGTTGCCCACCACTGCCGACTTTGCATAATTTCAGGGACTTTCCAGAAACTTCAGCAGGGCGTCAGTCGGACGATAGCGCGTGCGCTTGGTTTGGGGTGGGCCGATGGTGGCCAGCGCACGCTCCTTCATGGCCAAATCGGCTTCGACATAACCGTGGGTGGTGACTGGGCTTTCGTGGCCCAACCATAGAGCGATGACGGTGATATCCACCCCGGCTTGCAGAAGGTGCATGGCTGTCGTGTGACGTAGCGTGTGCGGTGACACCTTGCGTTGTTGCAACTGGGGACACTTATTTATCGCCGCAGTGACAGCCAAGGCAATTCGCTCAGCCACATTCGAGCGCGTCATTGGCAGTCCGCGTCGGCTGGGTACGAGGGGCTGCTCCGCCCGCAAACCAACGTACTGCAGCCAGTGACGGATCTCGACGGCCGTTTCCTTCCACAGCGGCACGGTTCGCTGCTTACGCCCGTTGCCGTGCAGGCACACCGAGGGCGTGGCTTCCAACGTCACGTCAGCCACGCGGATACCGATCAACTCGGAGACGCGGGCCCCCGTGTTGTAGAGCAGCGCGATCAGGATACGATCGCGCCGGCCACACCATGTATTGGCATCGGGTGCGGCGAGCAGTGCCTGAACCTCTTCGCGGGAGAGGAACCCGAGCAACGGCTTGTCGAAGCGCTTCATCGGGATGGTCAAAATTTGCTGGGCCAGCTGCAGAGCTGGCGGGCATTGCAAGGCCACGTAATTGGCAAAGGCTCGCACGGCTGCCAAGCGTGCGTTGCGGCTGCGCACCGAGTTGTGGCGCTCGACTTCAAGATGGGCCAGGAAGTCGAGCACCAATGTCGCATCGAAGTCGTTCAGCGTCAGCTTGGCGGGCGGTTTGCCCCTCTCGCTTTCGGCGTAGCGCAGCAGCAGACGGAACGTGTCACGGTAAGCCGTCACCGTTCTCGGGCTCACGTTCTTTTGTTGTATGAGGCGTTCGGCAAAGAAGCGCTGGAGCAAGGCAGAAAATTCGGCAGGATCGGCCAGCAAGGGGTTCATTGCGATGCTCCCAATGCATAACGGTGGAAGCGTTCAGCCGCAATCGACATCAGTTCCGGCACACCGGTTAAGTACCAGTAGGTGTCACTTACCTTGGCATGCCCCACATACGTCGATAGCGCCAATACGGCGTGCTCGCCATCGATGCCCTGCTCGTAGAAGCGCAGCATGCTACCCACGATGAAGGTGTGACGCAGATCGCGCAGACGGTGATGTACATGGTCACCGCGCGGCTGCCAGCCAAGTTTCCGGCACAGCGTCTGCAGGGAGTACAGAACTGCGCGCTGATTGACCGGGAGGCCATCATCGCGCAAGAAGAACTGTGCGCAGGCAGGCTGAGGCACGACTTGGTCGCGCCGCCGGGCATATGCGCGCAGCTGCTCGGTTACGCTCGGATGCAGTGGCACCAGACGACGCTGATGGAACTTGGCCTCCTGGACGTTGAGTACTCCGGCCTCTAAGTCAACGTCGGCGCGGGTAAGCACAAGCGCTTCGGCGATACGCAGTCCACTTGCGGCCAGCAATCCAAATACAGTCCGGCAGGTTAAGGCGCGCAGCCCGTTGATCGGCATGAGATCATCGGTAGCCTTGAGGAGCGCGACCAGCTCCGCCGCCGTGTAGATGTGGGGGGGGGTAGCCGCCGGTGAGCAGAGTCGAAGAGACCGTGTGGTGGAATTTCGGTGGCCGGATTGAAACGCAGGCAGAAGCGAGCGAAACCATGCAGAACCTCCATGCGGCGCGCCCAAGTGAGTGGGTTTGGACGCCGTGAAGAGCGGGCCCATGCGACGGCAAGCGCCACCGTCAGATGATCCGCAGTGCTGATCTTGTCAGCGAAGCGGGCGAATGATCTGAGCTGCGTTTCATCGATCGTCAGCTTGAATCCGAGGCCGCGCCGATGCACCAAATACGCCTCGACGTGTGACATCCAGGAGATCGGCGTCTTCATGAGCGACTCCCGGGCCAGGGCAATGCGACGGTGCGTAAACCTTCCAGGTCGACGCGGGCGTAGGCGCTTGCCGTGTCAATGCTTCGGTGGCGCAGCAGGTCGGCGATTTCCTTGACCGACGCCCCGGCGCGCTGCAGACGGGTTGCCGTGGTTCGACGGAGGACATGGGTATTGCAGAACTGATCACGCAAGCCGCAGCGGACGAAGGCGCGATTCATGGCGTTACGGATGGTTGCCACGCTGAGCGGTGTGTCGGCGGGCGCTCGGTGGCGCACGAACAAATTGCGGTCGGTTGTCTGCGGTCGTCCGTATCGCAGATAGCGGGCGATCGCCTCGCCGGTGGGCACTGGGAGAGGCAATTGTTGTACGCGTTTGCTCTTGCTGGTGTCGAGCGTAAGCGTGCCATTGCGCCAGTCGACCGACTTCAGTGTCAGGTGGGCCACTTCATCGCCACGCAAGCCAAGGTCAAGCAGGCAGCGTGCAATGGCGTAGTCACGCAGTTCGACTGGATTTGAGCAATCGAACGCCTTGAGAAACGCCTCCAGCTGGGCGTCCGAACGTGCCTTGGGCAAGGTGGCGTGCCGCCAGTCAGCGACCCTCGGGAGCGCCGCCGAGAGTGCGTCGGTCGACTCCCCTAGCAAGGCACGGAAACGAAAATAGCTACGCAAATTGTTGCACACCACCCGCAGCGATGCCGGTCGCAAGCGTGGGATCGATGTAGCCAGAAACGCATCAATCTGGGCGCCAGACAGTGGTGATAGAACAAGCGGTTCGGCTCCGAAGCAGTGAATGAGAAGTGCCCCGACATCTTTGCATCGACGAGCATTCGTTTGAGGTGCCACGCCGCAGATGTTCTGAAGGTATTCGTCAAACCGGCCAAGCTCGGCAGTGATCGGATCATCTCCGAGTGATTTCACTGGACGCTGCTGTGCCAGTTGCTTCAGCAAGTACCGGAGTGCCGCCCGGGTATCGGCCACACCAGAATGCAACGACATAGAACAGGTGCAGACAGGTAAATGCTCACGTATGAAGCGCTCGGTGAGCGCTGCATCGATGTTCTCCAAACACAGCGTTTCGCCTTTCATCCAATGGCCGAAGCGGGCCAAAGCATGCAGATAGAGGCGGATCGTGGACTTAGCGTAGCGTTGGGTAAGCAGGGCTTCGACGTAAAGGGTGATGGTGGCGCTGAGCGGGCTGTTATTGAATTCTTGGCGGCAAGAAAGTCTCGCCAGATATTGATCCGCAGGCATGGTGTGCTCCTGTAAAGAGGGCGGGCTCTACAGGAAACCACCGAAAATTATGGCGTGTCCGAAACGCGCCAGGAGACCCGAAAAGCAGGCGGGTATGCGATCACGAAACCGGGTAGGGGCGAACTGAGCATAATTTCCGACTGCGGATAATTGCGACCCAACGCGACGGCGCGCAGCGCCCGCTCCGCGGCGTTGTTATCGATTTCGATCCGGCCATCATCGCAGTAGCGCGTTAGCGCCTGCCACCGATTGAGGGCATAGAGGATCGCACCGCCTAACGCCGATTTTTTCGACAGTTGAGTCAGCGTCTGGCTGAGCCACGCGTTTAATTGTTCAAGCAGTGGGCTTGTCCGGCTTTGTCGAACGGTCCTTCGTTGATCGGGTGGTTGCCCGCGAATCTCGCTTTCGATGGCATACAGGGCCGCTATCCGTTGCAACGCCTCGGCGGCAAGTGGTGAAGCCTAGTCTTTGTAGACATCGTAAACTTGCGACGGACGTGAGCCCAGCATGCGGCTTCCTGAATGGTGCCCGTGGCATACAGCTGAGTAAAACCGGCGTAGCCGTCAGCCTGCAAGATCCCACTGAAGCTCTTGAGATGGGCGCGGGGATGCTGCCCCTTGCGATCCGGCGAGTAGGCAAACCATACCGCCGCCGGCGTCGTGTAACCGGCAGGTCGGTCGTCGCGCACGTACGTCCACAGGCGAGCCGTTTTGGTTTTGCCGTTACCCGGCGCGAGCACGCCAATCGGCGTGTCGTTGGCATGGACTTTATGGCCGTTCATGACATGACGCTCAAGGGCGTTGATCAGTGGTCGCAGCAGTTGGCTGCTCAGGCCGACCCAGTCGGCCAGAGTTGAGCGCTCCAAATCCACGCCCTCGCGAGCGTAGATCTCGGATTGCCGATACAACGGCAAATGATCGACAAATTTGGACACCAGCACATGGGCCAGTAACCCCGGGCCTGCAAGGCCTCGGGCTATCGGTCGACTCGGCGCGGGCACTTGGGCGCTCGCAGCAGCGACACACCAGCTTCGGACGCACATGGCGAATCACCTTAAAACGTGCCGGAACGTACTCCAGCACTTCAGCCACGTCCTCACCCAAATGGCGAAGCTTCCCGCCGCAACCAAGGCATTGCGACTCGGGCTGATGCACATGGATTTCGCGAGGCAGATGTTCGGGTAACGGCTTGCGCCGAGAGACCACGCGAGGTGGCGGTTCGGTTGGCGGCGTCAGTTCAGTCTGGCTGATTTGCAGCTCTTCGAGACTCAACTTAAGCTGGTCGATCATCGCGTCCAGTTGCTCGGAGCTGCGACCGAACTGCGCGCGACACAGCTTGGCGATCATCATCTTCAACCGCTCAATCTCTGCCCGCTGAGCAGAGACCAGGGCCTTCAAGGTTTGAAGATCGTTAGGCAGGGAATCGGTCACGAGAGTCATGACCGAATATTACTGGGGATTTTTTCAGCGCGGCAAGTCAGACCGCGAGGACGGGTGCTGTACGAATTGGCCTGCGCCAATCAATACCTTCCAACAGCATCGACAACTGCGCGGCCGTCAGCGACACGCTGCCGCTGGTTGCTTGTGACCAGACGAAGCGCCCTTGTTCCAGTCGTTTGCAAAACAGGCACAACCCGACGCCGCCCCCCACAGCAATTTGATCCGGTCACCGCGCTGTCCACGAAAGGCAAAAATCTGACCGGAGAACGGGTCGGCTTCAAGCTGAGTTTGCACCAATGCTGCCAAGCCGTCGAAGCCACGGCGCATGTCCGTGATGCCAGCGGCGATCCAGATACGGGTCCAGCGGGAGGGACAAGCTCTTGATTCAAAACCAGATGTAGACTCAAAAAATCAAACTTTGCTCTCGCGCTCTTTTCCTTTTCGCGCTGGTGCAGTTATATCCACATTCAAAATGGAAGGTATGTTTTCCTGAGCTAGCCGATATATTTCTTTGGCCTTGAGGTACTCTTCTACCACAACGTGGGAAGAGTTAACATCGTTCAGCTTCGCTTTTTTGTAACTGAACAAAGCAGTTTTTTTTTGGTTTCCAAATATATATTCTTGGCGATACACCATGGTGATTTGGCGTCTGGATCGTCCGGGGCGCTCATCTGTTCGCCTCCAACGACGTGATGACCGACAAAGCATGCCAATTTTACGGAGAATTTATTTTAGATACAGGACACTAGCCTCCTTATGCGAGTGATTTCGTCTAGCGCCTATTTTCGCTTAAGGCTCTAATGGAACCAGAAGGTTAACCGAGACCACTTACAGAATATCTTTACGTCTTGGGAGACTCATTGTATGAGACCAGTCGGATCACCTTCTCCGTCTACCCCGATGCCCTCACTACAGCCACCTGACTCATCGGCTTCGCAAACCAGTGGGATAGCGAGTCATTCAGTCATTCAATTAGCCGCTCACTCAGACACTCATACAGTGCCTGATAGGTATACTTTGAACAATCGCGTTATCACGGTCGGAAGCTTTTCGCCGCTTGCTCAGTCACAAGATAAATCTTTACTGGCAGCCATGTTCAAGCCCCAAGGGCTGATTGAGGAAACAGCCCTTCCTACGGGTGGAACCCTATACCGCTACAAAGCGAATGTTCCTGACCAGGCTAACCAGTACAATGTGCAGGCCAAAGTTAATAGCGCAGGTCAGTTGGCACATTTGGAGGGTCGTCCAGCAGCAAACGCTGAGGGCAAGCCGGTGCTAAGCTTGGAATTCTACCCTCGTCAAATGCATCGAGCAGGCTTATCTAGTAGTACTTCTCAGGCATCTGACAACTACGGATTCAAGTGGATTGAAGAAAACCTACAGAACTTAGGGAGAGCTGGCCAAGTTTTCCCGACAGAGCCCTGAAATGCGCGCTACAACTACTACCACTACGGGAGGTCTGATGACTGCACGCGAAACTGTAACCAGCTATCTGGAGTTCGTGAACGGATTGAGGGTACGAGGAATTAAGGTCGAGGAAACGAATGGTACGGATTTCCCCGCGAACGCCGCGATGCACGACCGTGCGGCTGCCGTGCCGGCCGTCGTCATTTCTCCGCGCAGCGAATGGGGCGTAGTGCAGACGCTGCAACTGATGGCGGAATCGAATCTGTACGACAAGGTGCCGCTGTCGGTCAAGAGCGGTGGTCACGGCTATTTCAACGGTGCGACCTGCACCGGCGTCATGCTCAATCTGGCGGACATGACTCAACGCCGCATTGCCGGCGACACCCTGTTCCTGGAGCCGGGCTGCGTACTCGGACAAACCATCAACATCCTTGCTAAGCACCACAAGGCGGTTCCACACGGCGACTGCTTCGGTGTCGGCGCGGGCGGGCACTTCCTCACTGCCGGGTGGGATCTGATCTTCTCGCGCAAATACGGCCTGGGGTGTCAGTCCGTGGTGGGCGGCAGGGTCGTACTCTGGGACGGCAGCATCATTGACGTGGACGAAGAAAACCACCCGGCCCTGCTGCTGGCAATGCGTGGTGGCGCTATCGCCGGGGTGGGGGTCATCACGGAAGTTCGCTTGAAGCTGATGGATGAGCCGGCGCTGGCGACTTGGCGGTTTACGCGGATCACCCGGGAAGAGCTGGCCACCTGCGTGGCCCATGGCTTCTTCGCCAAATCGGCCACGTTGCCCCGGGAGGTGTCGGTTTCCGTCCGCTTCCATTTCGAGCCGGACCAGCTTGCTCCGGTGTGCTCGTTCAACGTTGTGAGCCTGCTGGCCGCCAATACCACCGTGCAGCTTCTGCGCGAAACCCTGGGAGACGAGGTCACCGATATTGTGGCCGATCTGGCGGCGTGGTCCCAGAAGACTCTGCTCGACCTGCGCATGTTGCCAGCTTCGAATTTTCTGGCCGCTCACCCGGAAATGCTGGCCGAAGTGACGGCGCAGGCGCTTCACGGCAATCCCCTGCTGTACTGGAAGCACACCTCGTCCGAGCGCGAGATGGCCAGCTCCTTTTTCACCTCCATCTCGAGCTGGGTCGTGCCAGACTGCGAGCCCATGCTCCTTGATCTGTATGCCGCCTTCCAGTCCGCGCAGGCGCACCCCTTGCGCACGCGGATGTACGCCCTGGTCATCCTGGGCGGAGGTCGCATGACGGAGCTGAAGGAGGTCTGCTCTATGCCGTTGGGTGAGGCGCTTGGGCGGTTCGAACTGCACTGGGACGACCCAGCGACCGAGGAGACCTGGAGCCGCGACTTCACGGTCAAGGTCCACTCGATCCTGATGTCGAAGCAGGATCCGGGGCCCGGCCGTCCCTACCGCGGAGATATCTGGCTGCCCGAGCAGGCGCATGACGAGCGTCTGGAGACCATCCGCAAGGCGTACGGGCGTGGTTCAGAAAGGGGCGTGGTTCAAGTCGGAGTTCCACTTTCGTGATTGGCGCCGCGGGACGGGAACCTGTCGTCGGAAAAAGATCGGGTCTGCGCTTACAACCGGTGCTGTTGCACCGAGGCGAGCGGGGCGAGGACTCGCCTTTCCCCGCGGTCTCAGTTGGCGTCGCGCGCGGTGCGGACGGAGTTCGGGCGTCCGGCCGCGACATGCGGTTCAGGACAACCGCAGGCTCGTCGCGTTAGCAGCTGGCGAACGAAGCGAACCGCGGGAGGTGGCAATGGATCAGAAGGCGAGGCAGTAGAACTGGTCGGCAGCGGACATGACTTGCAACTGGTTGCGGGTTTCGGCGAAGCCGATCATGCTTGTGACGAGCGACGAACCACGAGGCGGCTGATGGACGGATTTGTTGTCGACGCGGGTCCGGCTGCGACCGACGATGCGATGTGGGCGATGTGTTTCGACGATTCGGGGATGAGCTCATCCCCGGCAGGGTAGGCGTAAGGATTGCTGCGTAAATGAGTAACAGCGGCCTGCGTGCACCCGGCTTTAACTGGTGGGCGCAGCAAATGCCGAGTCGATCTGCCGGGCTCGCTTGAGGTCGTCGCTGTGAAGGTAGACGGAGGTCGTTGCAATTGACGCATGTCGCAGGTTGTCGCGCACCGCCGTCAGTTCAGCACCGTTTTCAAGTGCATGGGTGGCGTGCGAGTGGCGCATCCAATGCGGACTCGCTCGGCGCAGCTTTTCGGCGAGCGCCGGGTTGCGCGGCTCGATCACCTCGGCCGCCTGCAAGAAGAACCGGCGCATCACCCGCCACAACCGCGCAGCGGAGATGCCCGTGATGATATCGGGTGTGAACCCGCCGACGAGCCGGACCTTCGGCTCCCAGCGCCCAGGAGTTGTTGGTAGGCCCCGCTGTACCAAGTACCGATCCAGGGCGGAGCGCGCCAGCGGGGGGGCAGGACAACTTTGCCGGCTTTGGCGCCCTTGCCAAGCAGGTGCAGCCAATGTGCGCCGTGCGCATCGAACTCGATCGCACCCAGTGTGGCGCCGACCAACTCGCTGGCGCGCAGCCCCGTCGCGAAGTCGAGAACGAAGCGCAGCCTCTGTGCCGCCGGCGCCGTCCACCGATACGACCATTCGAGCGCGTCGGCCACGGTGCGCAGCAGCGCCCCTTCGCCGTTGACGAAGACATGCGTGATGGCGAGCGGCGTTTCACGCGAAACCCCGCTCACTTTGATGCCTGAACCCCTCTGGAACAGCGGCTTCCAGGCTTCATAAGGCAATTCATTGGAAGTGGTTTAAGGCAGCGGCATGAGGCTGGTATTCGCAACAAAAGACCTAGCATTAGCTGTAGCGACCTGCATTCCTAAACACGCCGACCTGCAATCATCGCGTTTTTCGACCGGAATTAATTGCGTCTATCCGGCCCGCGAACCGGGATTAATTGTGAATGAACCTGCATTTATCCGCTTCGACCTGCAATCCAACGCGACCGACCAGAATTAATTGCAAGTGAGCGGCCGCCCGTACTGTTCCATATGGGTAGACCTCAACGATACGTTTGAATGAGACAGTTTTCTTGTCTCAATAAGGTTGTATTTCGCTTTGGCATGCTACTTTCATAGGTTCTAAAGCCTAACGAGACAAACTTTGCCCATGGCGCTTTACGGATACGCTCGTGTTTCCAGCAGCGATCAGGATTTCGTGCTGCAAGAAACAACCTTGCGCGACGCGGGTTGTGATGTGGTTCGTGCCGAGAAAGGAAGTGGGGCAAGCCGGGTGGGGCGAACGGAGTTGCAGACGCTGCTCGATTTTCTGCGCCCTGGCGATACGCTCGTAGTGACACGCATTGACCGACTTGCACGAAGCATCAAGGATCTTCAAGACATCGTTTACATGCTAAAAGAGCGTGGCGTTAGCCTCAAGGCGACTGAGCAGCCAATTGACACCCTGAGCGCAGCAGGGAAAGCCTTCTTGGACATGCTGGGTGTTTTCGCAGAGTTTGAAACTAACCTGCGACGTGAACGCCAACTCGAAGGAATTGCTGAAGCTAAAGCTCGAGGTGTCTACCGGGGTCGTAAACCGTCCATTGATCCTCTCGAAGTGCAGCGCTTGCAGGCTGAAGAAAAACTAGGCGCCACAGAAATTGCCCGAAGGCTTGGCGTCGGTCGTGCCTCGGTGTATCGAGTATTGGCTCAGCATGGAAGCCAGGCGTAATTCCATACCTGTCGAATCGTTGCTGCAATTACGGCAACGACTTGATCGCTTGCCTAAAAGAAGCCCGGAACGAACTGCCCAGGTGGCCGCGATAGCGGATTTGTACGGGGTGTCTCCCAGTACCGTGTATCGAGCACTGAACATCATTCATAAACCCCATGCGGCCCAGCGGGCCGATCACGGCAACCCCCGTGTGTTGCAGAAGGCCGAGCTGGAGCGCTACTGCGAGCTGATTGCTGCGTTAAAACTCCGTACAACAAATAAGCAGGGGCGACACCTCTCTACCCGTCGCGCTATTGAGCTGCTGGAAGACTATGGAGTAGCAACGGAACAGGGCCTGGTCAAAGTGCCTAAGGGGGTGTTGACCCGTAGTACGGCAAACGAATATATCAATCGCTGGCACCTGGGTCAGTCCCGACTATTACGACAGCCACCGGCCACACGTTTTCAAGCGGAAAACAGCAACGACTGTTGGCAGTTTGACCTGTCACCCTCCGACCTTAAGCACATCGACAAACCGGACTGGATCGATCCGAGCAGGGGGATGCCGACACTGATGCTGTTCAGTGTGGTGGACGACCGCAGTGGTGTGGCTTATCAGGAATACCGCTGTGTATACGGTGAGGACGCTGAGTCTGCGCTGCGTTTCCTGTTCAACGCTATGGCGCCCAAGGTTGACCCCACTTTCCCCTTTCAAGGTCGTCCGAAGATGATTTATCTGGACAACGGCCCGGTCGCCAAGCGCCGAGTCTTCCAAAACGTCATGCAGGCGCTGGACGACCCTTTTGCTCTGGGCTCCAGTGGCGGCGCCACTCCTGACCCAAAAGCTCCCCACTCTTATCGTTGCTGTTAGTCATAAACATAACCGTTTGCCTATCCCTTATCGTAAGGGGGAAACGGTGTCCTGTCTTTCATGGGGCTTTTTCACTGGCGATGAAGCGCGCTATGGAACCCAATGAGTGTGAAAACCACTCAAGCTATTCATTAATGAATCTCGAGAGTTTTTGAAAATGCCCATTCAACCCCTCAGCATATCCACGAACTATTCAGCTAATCGTTCCAGTGACAGTATTGACTCTAATCCACGTCCGCTTAGCCCTGCTCAGCGGCAGAGCCAGGAAATCATTAACGACATCCTGGATGTCCAGAACTCAGCTGAGCCAGCACGATTCATCAATCGTCTTCCTGACCACATTGCCACCTTGCAACGGCTTGCCGAGCAAGATACCTTTACTACCCCGCGGCATATAGATGAGTTCGCCAAAAGCCAAGGATTTGCAACGCCCCTTTTGCCGTGCACCACAAGTGGATCCTTAGGCGTGCGGCTTGTCACTGTGCTGGAGCTTCAAGAGCAACTGCACAGCTTGCAAGGGCAAATGAAGGCAATGAACGGAATTCACCAGCGCCCGGATGATGTCGATCCGAGCTTGGGTATGGCCAGCAAGTTGATAAGTGGCTACAAATACATGCTGTTGTTGGCAGTGTTGAGCAATGTCTATGCTGCCGGCAAGTTGATGTTGGAGCATACACCAGGGCGAGAATCGAACACGGTGCTCGGGTTGGCTCGGGAAGTTGTCGCTCTGGCCATCCATCTCAAGTTATTTGGCGATATGAATTCGGACTTACGTGTGCTCGGACAAATAAAGAACACTCGAAACAGCAACCTCCATGATATACCGCAATTGAACTTGAACGATCCTGTCGGGAGCTTGACGGAGGCGCTCAGTAAAGTTGAATTCATGAAGCAGCAGTCTGCAGCTTTGACCAAAGCAAGAGATCAAGCTAAGGATAATTTGATGAAAAAAGATTTGCCCTCCGTTATGGCGGGTTTTTTAACATTGGCGTTGGCTGGGCAATTTGTAAGCATGGCAGCTCAATAGTTGTAGCGGTCCCGCGCTGATCAGGGCACTCCGTTGGCTCGATGAAGTGCGCGGTACTGATACTAGCCCTCCAACGGCGGCGTACATCTCGCTAGTGTGCTGTTTGCGCTACACTTCAGGTGCCATTCCTAACTAGGGAAACTCTGAAAAAGACTTCCATCTCTGGTGAAATACTCACCTCATACGAATCGTACGGTTGAGCCTCGATGAAACAGCTGTCCTTCGCCGATGCCGAATATGCCGGTAAACGTAAGCAGACCCGCCGCGAGCGCTTCCTGATCGAGATGGATCAGGTGGTGCCCTGGAAGGGTTTGATTGCGTTGATCAAGCCCCATTATCCGAAAGGCGATGCGGGTTCCACCGGTGTGGACAAGCGCACGGAACATCAGAACCGAACAATGATCTGGTCGATTGCCGCCCGGCCCAGCACGTACAAGAAGCATGGAAAACAGTGTTTGATCGCTCGCATGCGATGCAAGATCGAATACGCCAAGGCGCAAGTCAGGGCTAAAGTTGAACATCCTTTTCGAGTGATCAAGCGTCAGTTTGGTTATACGAAAGTGCGCTTTCGCGGTTTGGCGAAAAACATCGCTCAGCAGACGATATTGTTCGCATTGTCGAATCTGTGGATGGTGCGAAAACGCTTGTTGAGTGCAAGTGAGGTGCGCCTGTAATGCGGGCCGATCGCCCTGAAACAGCACGATCAGAGGAAAGAACCGTGAATTAAAGACAGGAAGGGGCTGTTTTCGGCCGACTTGGAATTTTTTGAACCTCATGCAGCGAGGGCATCAAAAATCGCTGGCTACTTCAGACCTTCCTTAATAGCGTGGCCCCTGGAAAAATTGCCTCAATTGATCGTCAAACTTTCGATGCATCACCTAGGATAAGTAGGACGCAAACCGTTAAGCCTGCTTCTGTCTCAGACTATATGATTAATGCCGAACAGGATCTGTTGAGAGGGCTAGTAGGATTTACAAAGGCCGAATACTCAGAGACGCTTGGGACGCTGATAGCCGGCATTGACTCTTTCAAGACGTCAGTTTCAGTAGAGCTTTCAGGCTTGAAAGATTTTCTTAAGTTAGCCCTGGAGCGCGCGGCCTCTAAGGACTATCTTGCCCCCGATGCTGCCGGACATCAAAGTGAATGTTCATGGGTTGAAAATTTACTCCTGTTAAAAATAAGGAGCTTATCGATAAACTAGAGAGGCATCTTTGGAAAGCTCTTAACTCACCAGAAAGAAAAGATATGTGGCTTGCGATACCTGATATTATCGATTGGAGTGGTGTAACCGGCTTTGCTTATCGCAAGGGCGCCGGAGATAACGAGATTGAAACAGTTTTAAATCTCGAAAAATTCCTTTTTACGTTACGTAAAAATGCAACACTGGACACCATCAAGCACCGAGAAATATTGATGAGGTTTGCGGATGGTGCTCCTCCGAGAATATTAATGCGTTTAAATGTCTTTATGCCGAGGTTAAACATGACTCGGAATTATTTATATTAAACGTAGGTAGTTAGTTTAAGGTGGAAAAGTCGTTTCAGGCCATGATTGAAAAGTATTTTTCTGAGCTGCCGCGAAAGCCTTTCGTCGGCCCTTTCATGGAATACGATCACGTTGGCGAAGGTGCATATAATGAAGATGTATGTGCGCGAGCCCATGCCTCGCACGAATGCTTGATAGACAGCTGATTAGGTTCGGCGGTAGTTATGACAAGATCGAAGTGTGCGATATCTACAAGGCAAGAGAGCCTGGAGGTAGAGGCGAATTCGTACACGTTAAGCGAGGTCGTGGTTCGTCAACACTGAGTCACTTACTTGCTCAGGGATTAGTTGCGTCCTCGCTTATGGTCAGAGAGCGGGAGTTTGTAAAAGACGTGAATATACAGTTGATTAAACAAGGAATAGCGGCAGTCCCGGAGTCCTTCGAAGATAAAGGTAATGACGTGGTTTACGCAATAATAGATGGCCCTGTGAATGTCGAACTGGATATCCCTTTTTTCAGCAAGGTCACGCTTCAGAAATGTGGAAAAACGATTTCCTCATACGGATACGACGTTAAGCTGATGCATATTCCTGAGTCGGCTGCTTACCTTGCGATAGTCGCTCAGAAGGAGGCCGTAAAAGCCGCTAAGAAAAAGGCTGAGAAGTCCGTCGGTAAAAATGGTATTGACAAGAATACTGCTCGCAAGAGGGCTAGCACCAGACAAGATGATAGTGCGGCGACGGCTGTATAGTTTGCGCACACTGAGAAACCTAGCGAGTCTGGGTTTCTCCATGCGATCAACACACCGAATCGTCCGGCAGGGGGCCTATACCGGCCTGTCATAGTCGGCAGATATACATCCAGCGAATATGCCATGCGCCGGCATGGGGGGAAACAAGCATATGCATGAGACAGCCCCTACCTACTCGCCACTTTGACGGTCAAGCAGCGCTTCCACCGCACAGGCCAATGCTCCATCGGCCTGCTCCAGGAGTCGCTGAGATCATCCCGATCGATCACATGAGCTCGGTGCAGAGCGTGTGCTTGAGTCAGCAGAGCTTTGTGGTGGGCTCCGGGGTTCTCAAGCAACGCGACATCTTCCCGCAGCATGACTTCCCACAGCGCGATCGCCCTGGACTTGTCGGCCGGCACTTCAACGTATTCCTGGTTCATCACCCTTACCCTCGTCTGCCCCCAGTATACTGTACGAATAAACAGTATATCGGCGGAAGGTAGGCGGGCTACGTCGGTCCGATGAAAATCGACCAGGGCGACCGGTGAGCGCTGCGCAGGAAAACGACTGACAGGCCAGTTAGCACCTAATAACGTCGTAGGGATAAGAAGGGTTTTCGTGTGCAATACTGAATACTTTATTTCTATCGCACAGGGATGATCGGAGTGAACTTTAACCAGTCCAATATTGAAGAGCTTGTTGAGAGAACCTTAACGATCGAATGCTTTGATATAAGAATCACCCAGAATTCCGACAATTCGCCATTTTCGTTCCGGGGGCCAGGAAGCATTGCTTTGCAAACTGACGGAACTTTGCTCCTAAATATGTACGATGCCGACAAAAAGTCTGATATGGCCGGCATGATGCGGCTGTTCTTTGATCGGAGTAACGGAATTGTACAAGAAAGTGAATATTTTTCGCTTAGTGCTATAGATGAAAAAGGTAATGCTTGGGGATATCCAAGACTTTACGTAAACGGTGGGCTGCGCACCGGCTCTCACGGCACCATTATTAATCTAAAGATACCTAGTCTCCGTACTTCAAAAACCCCAAGGAAGCCGTTCGATATGGCTCAGGCAGAAATTATCATTCTTGGGAAGTTCCAATTACCCTTCAACAAGTATGAAACCAGTGATGGGTACTCAACACTTACTTTGCTCGATATTTCTACAGATGAATTCGAGTTTAGAGTCAGCCAGAAAGCGAAACATCTCAAGATTGATGTGATTGCTCGAAAGCCTATTATTGATCAAAACTTCATTGTAAAACTAACAGAGGGGCTAGGGATTCTCCGAACAAGTCCTCAGATGTGCTGAAATACGCCCTTACCACCTGAT
>NZ_JBBWCB010000088.1:0-23925 GCF_039888995.1 Pseudomonas rossensis
ACACCAAACCGCTTCAGTGGCCAGAGTAGGTTAAGATGCCTGCAAACCAGGCCCGCCGCGAGACGCCCCGCATGACTGATACCACCCCCCGCCTGATCAAGAAGTACCCCAATCGCCGACTGTATGACACCCACACCAGCAGTCATTTGACGCTGGCGGACATACGCCAGTTGGTGGTCGACAAAATTGCCTTTCAGGTGGTCGATGCCAAGAGCGGCGAGGACCTGACGCGCAGCATTCTGCTGCAAGTGATTCTGGAAGCTGAAAGCGGCGGTGAACCCATCTTCACCAGCGAAATGCTGATGGGGATTATCCAGTTCTACGGCCCATATCAGGGCGTACTCGGCAGCTATCTGGACAAGAGCATTCAGACCGTGATCGACATCCAGTCCCAGACCGGCGCGCAGTCGTCCGAGGCCTGGAGCGACTTCATGCATCAACAGGCCCCGGTGATGCAGGATCTGATGCGCCAGTATGTCGACCAGTCGAAGGCGTTGTATCTCAATACCCAGAACCTGTTTGGCATGTTCAGCGGTAAACCCGGCACCGATAACGGGCCGAAAAAAAATGGCGATGGGGAGTAAACCCATCGCCATTGGTTCCGCTGATCTAATGCGACTTACTTGTTACCGCTGGTAGCCTTGGCGCTTGCTTCCGGGGCCGCTTTGGTGGCCGCTGCAGTCGCTGCGTCGAAATTACTCTGAGCCACATCGGCAGCCTGTTTTACGGCTTTTTGTGCGCTTTCGAACACAGTACCGGCATTCGCCAGGCTCGACTTGAACGCTGCCACAACAGGCTCGGAGCCGGCCGGTGCATTCTTGCTGATGGCTTCAACGAACTCTTGCACCTGTTGGGTGCCCGCTTCGACCTGACTCGAGGTCAGTTTGGCGATGTCCGACTGAGTACCCACGATCAGCGCTTGAACCTGACGGTTGAACTCGGCCAGACGTTCGGTCTGCGCGCTCGGCTGAGTGAAAGAAGCCTGCAGCTCAGCGAAACCTTGTGGATCACGGACGGCCAGCAGCTTGCGAACACCTTCGAAGTGCTCTTCGGTGGAGTCGCGCAGTGCCTTGAACTGCAACTGGCTGAGCTGTTCAACGCTGGCGAAGACTTTGCCGCTGATTTGCTGCAAAAGATCGAGGTTGGCTTTCTGAGCGGTTTGCAGTTTTTCCGAATTGAAAAAAGACATGCTTGAATCTCCTGGTACTGGAAGGCCCTGATGGACCTGAGGACGCGATAGCGATCCGGCCAGTCATCGCGTTAGCCTTGATATTGCAGTGCACAAAACCATTTGGCAATGTCTATTTTTGTGCGCTGCAAAATAAACTTTGCTCATGCCCTCCCTATTCGCTATAAACTCCAGACTGTCGAACGGCCAGCCTAGCCCTCTTTAGCTAAAGGGTTCAGGTGCGCAGGTTCCCATGCATGGCGTCAGGAGATCACGATGGCTCAGAAATTAAATATTGCGGTGCAAGATGAAGAGCTTTCCGAACCTGTAGGCTTGTTCGAACACCTGAATCATCTGCAACGCCTCAATACCCGTAACGTCCTCGACGCCGTGCAGAAGCGCCAGGCAAAAACTTTCGCGCCTTTAAGCCTTGGGCAACTCCGACAGCCAACGCCTGCTGAGTGGCAGGAATACTTCACGGACCTCGGCCAACGCAGCGTGTTGTTCTGGGATACCTTGCGTCAGCGCGGCGATAACACCCTGGCCCACGAACGCGCCGGGTATCCGCTGCTGCTCAAGTTCCATCATGAAACGCTGGTCGCCGGTGAAGACCTGCCCCGCCCGGTCAATTACTCGCTGTTGCAAATCCTTGGCGGTCCAGGACAACAGATCGACAGCAAAAAACAGCCGGTGATCATCATCGACCCCCGCGGCGGTCACGGCTCGGGCATCGGCGGTTTCAAACAGGATTCGGTCATCGGCGAAAGCTTGAGAGCCGGCCACCCCACCTACTTCGTTTCCTTCAGTCACTCGCCCCGCCCAGGGCAAACCCTTGCCGATATCACAGAAGCTCAGGCGCGGTTCATCGAAGTCGTCAGCGCCCGACATCCCGACAGCACCAAACCCGTGGTAATCGGCAACTGCCAGGCGGGCTGGGCGTTAATGGGCCTCGCGGCCACCCGTCCGGAATTGCCGGGGCTGATCATCGTCAACGGTGCGCCGTTGTCGTACTGGGCCGGCGTCAATGGCCGCAATCCGATGCGCTACACCGGCGGTTTGCTGGGCGGTGGCTGGATGGCACGCTTGGGAAGCGACCTAGGCAATGACCGTTTCGACGGCACCTGGCTGGTCAGCAATTTCGAAAACCTGGACCCGGCCAACACCTATTGGGGCAAGTACTACCACCTGTTCAGCGAAGTCGACAGCGAGGCCGCACGCTTTCTGGATTTCGAACGCTGGTGGGGCAGCCCGACCCTGCTCAATGGCGAAGAGATCGAGATGATTGTCGACGACCTGTTCATCGGCAATCGGCTGTCCGGTGGCCTGGGGCGCAAGAGCAGCGGGCTTGACCTCAAGCTGATCGAAGTGCCGGTGGTGGTGTTCTGCTCGTATGGCGACAACATCACCTCCCCGCAGCAGGCACTGGACTGGATCACCGACGTCTATCCCAGCGATCTCGCGTTGCAAAATGCCGGACGCACCATCGTTTACCTGCGACACGCGAGCATCGGTCACCTGGGCATCTTCGTGTCCGGTGAAGTGGCGCGGCGTGAGCACCGTGAGTTGCTCGGTGCGGTCGATGCGATCAATGCGCTGTCAGCCGGGCTGTATGAAATGCTGATCGAAGACCTGCCGGAGAATTCGGCGACGCCATATGCCGTGCGTTTCGAACGCCGGCGTATCGCCGACATTCATGGCCAGGTGCAGCCGCCCCGTGATGACGATCGCGAATTCGCGCTGGTCCAGCGCGCGTCCGCCATCAACAACAGTGTGTACGACGAATTCATACGCCCATGGTTGCGCCAACTGATCAACGAACCCAGCGCCGAACTGCTGCGCCGGGCACACCCTTTCCATCAGCAGCACGTGGCTTGGAGCAGCTTGAACCCGGCGCTGTGGTGGCTGGCGGGAAGCGCCGCCCAAGTGAGCAAGGATCGTCACCCCGCCAGTCAAAACAATCCGTTGCTGGTCTGGCAGGAATTGTTTTCCAACCAGATGCAAGACGCCTTGAACGGCTATCGGGATCTGCGTGATGCGGCTCAGGAAATGTGTTTCTACGGCGTGTATGGCGTACTCAATAGCCTCGCCGGCAATGCACCGGGGCGAAATCTCCAGGAACATGCCAAGCAACACGACAAGGTCCTGATCGAGCGCCTGCAGGATGCCCTGCCCCTTGGCGGTCTGATGGAAGCCTTGATACGGATCCTGTTCCTGCTGGGCCGCGACAGCGACGAGTCGGGCAAGGAAAGCGTTGAAAAATTGATCCTGCAACTGCAAGTGCTGCTCCAGGACTACAGTGCCAAGCCACTTGATCTGCGCGAAACCCTGCGCCTGCAAAAACTGCTGGTCGCTACCCATCCGCAAGAAAGCCTGCACAGCCTGCCCTTGATTCTGGTTGAGGTCGAAGAGCGCCAACAAGTGCTGGCGGCCGTCGCCAATCTGCTGCCGGAACTGCTGACCAGCGGCGCCGACAACCCATTCTGGTGTGAGCTGCACACGCTGCTCGACGTTCCCTTGCCAGATTTCAGCCTGACCCAACCACCCGGTGAGGCCGATGCCATCGAGGAGAAAATCCCGACGGCAACCCCAGAGCCGATCAAGCAGAAAACCCCAGCGGTAATCCCTAAGCCGATCAAGCAGAAAATACCCGCAGCGACCCCTGACCTCATCGCCAAGGTTGCGAGTCCAGCGGGCAAACCTGCCAAGGGCAAGAAAGGCGTAAAAAAACCTCCGACGAAATAACGTTTAACGGTGAGGAGAACCGCGTCACACGGGCGCGGCTCCCTCGATTTCAAACGATTCATCGGCCCGATACTGACCGGGTGTCATGCCAAACCAGCGGCTGCACGCTTTGTTGAAGCTGCTGTGGTCATGAAAACCAAGGAGATACGCGACATGCTTCATGTTGAAGCGAGAATTGCGCAAGTAGAATTCGGCCAATTGCCGGCGCACGGCATTCTGCACATCCTTGAATTGCGTCCCGTCTTTTTCCAGGGTGCGTTGTAGCGTTCGCTTGCTGATGTTCAATGCGGCCGCGATCGACTCCATATCGCACGGCCCCTGGCCCTGACTCAAGCGCTTGGTAATGAGTGCCCGAATTCTGCCGACGATGGTGAAGCCATGCAGCGAAACCAATCGAGCTTCGGCAAAACTGTCATGCAGTACCGCCAGTTCTTCGTTAGCCATGCTCAGCGGACGCAGAAGCTCCTGCCCGTCAAACAGGATGCTGTCATAGGCAGCCCCAAAATGCAGGTCGCAGCCAAACAGTCTTTGATGCTCGGACGTGTCTTCAGGTTCGGGATAGGCGAACTCCACACTCAGCGGTCGCGGTAAGTTGCCTCCCGCCAGCCAACGGCAAAAACCCAGCAATGAAGCCATGCCTGCATCCGAGTACTGCCGGGGTTTGACCGACCCCTTTTGCTGATGATCAACGCCAGCCGATGATGCTGTTGCTCCGGCAAAAAGAAGGAGGCTGAATCCGGTACTGATCAAAGGGCTGAAACGTACCAGACGTTCAAGTGCTTTTTTCAGATTCAAACTGGACATCATGGTGTAGCCGACGATCTGAAGGTTACCGGGATGGAAGTTTCCATAGGCCTTCAAACCGATGTCTGGATCGCCAGCGGCCTGGGCTCCCAGTTCCCATAGCCGATAAATAGCCCTTCGTTCGCAGTACGCTCCCGGGTTGTTAACGGACTCCATGTCCATCCCAGCCTCCCGACACAGACTGGCAACATCCAGTCCTTGAGCCAAGAGCGTATTTACCAGCACGCTGGCATAGCCTGAACTCATTCTATACATGGCGTCCTCAATGACCTGTGGAACCGAACATCCTGTCCGGAGCCATAACTGATCTGCATGAAAATCAAATTCTAACGGGTAGTTCAGTTGCCAATATTGATCCCAGTATAGGTAATCCTCACTTTTAGCCACTGTTTCAGGCTAATCGTCGCCCTGTAGCAGCTGCCGAGCCCGCGAGGTTGCGTTCGAGCCGGGGTCGCGCTCGACCGAAGTCATCGCAAATCCTGCGTACGCGGTTTGGCTGAAAGACCACGGTGTCCGGTTTTACGACTGCTTCGTCCGAACGCGGCCCGAGCCGAACGCAGCCTCGCAGGCTCGGCAGCTGCTACAAGAGCGTTTCGAGGCGACGACAGAAGTAGCGCACAGTTCAGTTTCATTTCGTGCATGGCACCGTTGGACACCAGACAGTCACCTCTCAACACTTCCGCACACCCCGCCAATACCGAACAATCCACCCATCTTGCAGCGCAAAACACAAAAAGGAAGAGAGTGTATGAAGTCGCTTAGTCGTATTGCGTTGGTCACGGGTGGTATGGGTGGGATTGGCACTGCGATAAGCCAGCGCCTGTACAAGGAAGGATTCAAGGTCATCGTGGGCTGCAGCTCAGATTCCTCCCGCAAGAAAGAATGGATGGCGAACCAACTGGAGGCGGGTTATCAATTCGAATGCATCTACGGCGACATCACCGATTGGGAATCAACGCGCAAAGCGTTCGAGATGGCACGTGAGCAATTCGGCCCGATCGATGTCTTGGTCAACAACGCCGGCATCACACGTGATGCGTCCTTTCGCAAACTGACGCCCGAAGACTGGAACGCGGTCATCGGCACCAACCTGAGCGGCCTGTTCAACACCACCAAACAGGTGATTGAAGGGATGCTGGCCAAGGGTTGGGGACGGGTCATCAACATCTCCTCGATCAACGGTCAGCGCGGCCAGTTCGGCCAGACCAACTACAGCGCGGCCAAAGCCGGCATCCATGGCTTCACCATGGCACTGGCCCGGGAAGTGTCCGGCAAGGGCGTGACCGTCAACACCGTCTCCCCAGGTTACATCCAGACCAGCATGACAGCGGCCATCCGTCCGGACATTCTCGACACCATGATCGCGGCCACACCGGTCGGGCGTCTCGGCCAACCTGAAGAAATCGCTTCCATCGTGGCCTGGCTGGCTTCCGATGAATCGGCCTATAGCACCGGGGCCGACTTCTCGGTCAACGGCGGCATGAACATGCAGTAGACCTGTCAGGGCATGGATGCCCTGCTTCCGCTCGACAAAATCTTAATGAGGTCACGCATGAACGAAGTCGTAATCGTTGCCGCTACTCGTACCGCCATTGGCAGTTTTCAAGGTGCCTTGTCCGCGATTCCAGCCACCGAGCTGGGCGCGGCGGTCATTCGCCGTTTGCTGGAAGAGACCGGTCTGGACGGCTCGCAGATCGATGAAGTGATCCTCGGCCAGGTACTCACCGCGGGCTCGGGGCAAAACCCGGCACGCCAGACGGCAATCAAGGCCGGCCTGCCCCATACCACCCCTGCCCTGACCCTGAACAAGGTCTGCGGCTCAGGCCTCAAAGCTGTCCAGCTGGCGGTCCAGGCCATCCGTTGCGGCGACGCCGAACTGATCATTGCCGGCGGTCAGGAAAACATGAGCCTGGCGCCGTACGTGTTGCCCAAGGCCCGCACCGGTTTGCGTCTGGGTCATGCGCAACTGCAAGACAGCGTGATTCAGGACGGTTTGTGGGACGCCTTCAACGACTACCACATGGGCATCACCGCCGAGAACCTGGCGCAGAAGTACGAGCTCAGTCGCGAAGACCAGGACGCTTTCGCCGCGGCCTCGCAACAGAAAGCCGCTGCTGCCATCGAAGCCGGTTACTTCAAGCGTGAAATCACCCCGATCCTGATCCCTCAGCGCAAAGGTGAGCCGCTGGTCTTCGACACCGATGAACAGCCGCGTCCGGACAGCACGCTGCAAGCGCTGGGCAACCTCAAACCCGCGTTCCAGAAAAACGGCAGCGTGACCGCCGGTAACTCGTCGACCCTCAACGACGGCGCCGCCGTGCTGTTGCTGGCTAGCGCTGCCAAAGCCCTGGCGCTCGGCTTGCCGGTTCTGGCCCGCATCAAGGCCTACGCCAGCGCTGGCGTCGACCCGTCGATCATGGGCATCGGCCCAGTGCCAGCCACTCGTCTGGCATTGACCAAAGCCGGCTGGACCCTGGATGACCTCGACCTGATCGAAGCCAATGAAGCGTTCGCCGCGCAGTCACTGGCCGTCGGCAAGGAACTGGGTTGGGACACCAGCAAAGTCAACGTCAATGGCGGCGCGATTGCCCTGGGTCATCCGATCGGTGCTTCGGGTGCGCGGATTCTGGTGTCGCTGTTGCATGAGCTGATTCGTCGCGATGGCAAAAAAGGCTTGGCTACGTTGTGCATCGGTGGCGGCCAGGGCGTCAGCCTGGTCATCGAGCGCTAGAAACACAGGAGTGTTTGCTTAAGTTGCTGACGCGGCGCCGAAGTCCGGCGCCGCGGTTTTTTTCTACCCGGTTTACTGATGTGGGCAAGGAGCTCCATGGACAATAACGCGCATACCTTCAACACCTTCTGGTCAGGCCAGGTTCCGTTCATTGCCTCCTTTGCAGTGCAACAATTACGTCTCTGGGTCAGTAGCAATCCGTGGTTTACCGGTCAGGAATACAACGAGTGGTTTGACCTGCCGCGCGGCACCCTGGACAGCCTTCAATCGGATTACCAACAGCAATGGGGCGAACTCGGCCAGCGTCTGCTGACCGGTCAGCCATTCAGCTTCGACGATCGCCGTTTTGCCAGCGGCAACTGGAGCCAGCCACTGTTCGGCTCCCTCGCCGCCTTTTATCTGCTCAACGCAGGGTTTCTGCTGAAGCTGCTGGACACGTTAGCGATCCCGGACAAAAAGCCGCGCCAGCGCCTGCTCTATCTGGTGGAACAGGCCATCGCCGCCGGCGCGCCCAGCAACTTTCTGGCCAGTAATCCCGATGCGCTGCAACGGGTCGTCGATACCCAGGGAAGCAGCCTCCTCACCGGCCTGTTGCACCTGGCCAGCGACCTGCAAGAAGGCAAGATGCGCCAGTGCGACGCCGGCGCCTTCAAAGTCGGTGTCGACCTCGCCAACACCCCCGGCGAAGTGGTCTTCGAGAACGAACTCTTCCAACTGATTCAGTATTACCCGCAAAGCGAAACCCAGTACCGGCGCCCGGTGTTTGTCGTGCCGCCGTCAATCAACAAGTACTACATTCTCGACCTGCGCCCGGACAACTCGATGGTTGGCCATCTGTTGAAACAAGGGCACCCGGTGTTTCTGATGTCGTGGCGCAACTTCGACCAGGAACACGCTGGCACCACCTGGGATGACTTGATCGAAACCGGCATCATCAAAGGCCTGCAAGTGACCCGTGAAATCAGCGGCGAGCAACGCCCCAATTGCGTCGGCTTCTGCATCGGCGGCACCTTGTTGAGCTCGGCGCTGGCCGTCCTGGCGGCGCGCGGCGACCGCGAGATTGGCAGTGTGAGCCTGTTGACCACCTTCCTCGACTACCTCGATACCGGCCCCATCGACATCTTCGTCGACGAACAATTGGTGGCCTACCGCGAGCGCACCATCGGCGGCCTGGAGGGCCCCATCGGCCTGTTCAAGGGCGAGGACATGGGTAACACCTTCTCGCTGCTGCGCCCCAACGACTTGTGGTGGAACTACAACGTCGACAAATACCTCAAGGGCCAGAAACCGATCCCCCTTGACCTGCTGTTCTGGAACAACGACAGCACCAACCTCCCGGGCCCGATGTATTGCTGGTATCTGCGCCACACCTATCTGCAGAACGACCTCAAATCCGGTGAGCTGGACTGTTGCGGAGTCAAGCTGGACCTGCGCGCCATCGAGGCTCCGGCGTACATCCTCGCCACCCATGACGATCACATCGTGCCGTGGAGAAGCGCTTACGCCAGCACCGAGTTGCTCTCCGGGACCAAGCGTTTTGTGCTGGGCGCTTCGGGGCACATCGCCGGGGTGATCAACCCGCCGGCCAAGGAAAAACGCCACTACTGGACCAACAACCGGGTCACCAAGAACCCGGAAACCTGGTTCAAGAACGCCCAGCAACATTCCGGTAGCTGGTGGAATGACTGGTTCGTCTGGCTGGCTGAACAGTCTGGCGAACGCCAGCCCTCGGTGCTGCATACCGGTAACGCGCAATACCCGGCGATTGAGTCGGCGCCGGGGCGATATGTGATGCAGTGATCGACAACCTTGACGGCGAAAAACTCGGGCTCTGTGGTAGTGCCATTTCAGCAGCTGCGCCTGTCTTGTAGCAGCTGTCGAGCCTGCGAGGCTGCGTCCGGCTGCGTAGCAGCCGTAAGGTCAGACAATGCGGTGCGTCAGGCTCACCGCGTACACAGGTTTTACGACGCTTCGCAGTCGAACGCAGCCTCGCAGGCTCGACAGCTGCTACAGAGCCGAACGGCCACAGAGGATCTGTGACTACTCAGATGGGGCGAGTCGATCCAGTGCTCGGCTCACCACCAACTCGGCCAGCATGATGACTTGTGAAATACCCAGCAGGGTATTACGACTTGTCCCCTCTATACGATCCGCCAAATCCATGGTCATGACATTTGCCGATGCCAGCGATTCGCATGCATGGCCCAACAGCGTTTCGATATCGAGCTCTGGATCGACTGTGAACATAGTGTTGAGTTTCCGCGGGTTGGCTTTGATGTGGGAGGCAGGGTCGAGGTAGAAATCGAGGGCGCGTTTAACGGCCTCTTGGCGTCTTGACCGCGAGGTCTTCAAGGACACGTGGGACAGTGGCATTGGTGCGCAGCAATCCGGTGGTCGATGGAACCCTCCCGGCCGGCGGGTTATTTACGCTTCGGCCGACCAACCAGCCTGAAGTTGCAGGGTTGCCCTGCAACATAAAATCGCCCACAGGAAATTGAGGGTGTTGAAAATGGCGGAAGGCAGCCGGAGTCGAACCTGCCCGGGAACGGATGCCGTCCCCAACCGGGTTTGAAGCCCGGCCGCGCCACCGGGCGCGATTGCCTTCCTTGAAGTCAGTGATCGGCGCGTTGGGCCAAGGCATTGTCGAGGCGGATGTGGCGCTTGTCGCCAAACCGTCGCGTCAGGCCGAGCCGGTCGAAGTATTCGAGAATCTGGATGCTGCGCTTGCGACCCAGGCCCACTGCATCACGAAACGCCGTGACCTGAATCACCGGGTTTTGCGCGGCCAGTTGCACAAGCATAGCCGCCAATCGGCGGATCATCGTGTCGGTGTAAAACAGGTCGCGGACGACTTGATGCACCAATCCCAACCTCGCCATTTTGCACAGCAGCAAGCGCACGGCCGCCTCGTCATGGTCAAGGTTGCGCACCCACGGCGGATCAAAACCAGCCTGTTCGAACAACGGTTGCAAGTGTTGCCACAGGGCTTCGTCGTCTTCGCTCAAACGCACCTGATGATCGGGCAAATGCAACCATGGCCCGCTGGCGGCAATCGCGCCGCTGGCGAGTAATTCGTCTAGCAGACTGATGAACGTCGGACGATCCAGCGCTGTGCCGGTGAACCGCCGCAGGCGATCCCGGTCCGGGCCCATTTGATCCGGCTCCAGTTGGTGAAAACGTGCGAGATGTTCCAGCAACGGGGCTTTCAGTGCTTCCCAGCGGGCCGCACTGAACAGCAACGGACCTTGGCGGGTGTCGATCAGGCGCACGTCATCGGGAAAAACCCACGTGTTGCGGGGGCGGTTGAACTGACGCTCCAGACGCTGCGGGTCGAGCCCGGTGTCGCTGTTGGCCAATAACGCCGGCAGGCTGTCTTCCAACTGATTGCAGGTGGCGAGGGCGTGTAGCTGCGCCAACCGTTCGGGACTTCGGCGTTGTCGGGTCGGTGCAAACGGGTCGAGCACCCGCGCGCCACCGAGGGTACGTTGGGCGCTCTGGTCACGCAGGATCAACGGATCGCCCTTCACAGCCTGCACTGGCGCATTCAACAGCAGTTGCGCGAACATCCGTTCACCCGGCGCCAGGCTGGAGCCTTCCAGCAACGCCACCCGCCCGGTCACGTCCTGAGTCCCCACGTGAACGTGCACGGGTTGAAAGTGCTCGAAGGCTTTGGGTTCGCTGGCTAACAATTGCAGGTCGACATCCACTCGCTGGGTCGGCGCGTACAGCCACTCGGCCAGCAACCAGTGGCCGCGATGAATCTGCTCCAGGGCCAAGCGTTCGGCACTCAGGTTCAACGCGACTCGCTGTCCGGCCAATGCGACCTCGGCGGCCTGATTCTGCGCATGCAGGCCGCGCACACGCACGGGTTTACCCTGCGGGCCGAGCATCAGCGTATCGCCCACCGCCACCACGCCAGACAACGCAGTGCCGGTCACCACGATGCCGACGCCGGCCACGCTGAAGGCACGATCAATCGCCAGGCGAAAACCGCCGGTGGTGCTGCGTTGAAGGACTTCACGTTGCGCCACGAGCAAGGCCTGTCGCAGCGTCTCGACGCCCTCCCCGGTCACATTCGACAGCGCAATCTGCGGCGCGTTGGCATAGGGTCCCGGGGTCAGCAATGTCTGGACCTGTTCGCGAACGGCTTGCACTCTGGACGATTCGACGCGGTCGCATTTGCTGATCGCCACCAGCGCCCGAGGGATTCCCAGCAGTTCAACGATGGCCAGGTGTTCGCGGGTCTGCGGCATGACGCCGTCGTCGGCCGCGACCACCAGCAACACCAGATCAATGCCCTGAGCACCCGCCAGCATATTGTGGGTGAAGCGCTCATGACCGGGCACATCGATAAAACCGGTCAGGGGCGCTTGCGGTTCCAGTGCCGCGTAAAGGTAGCCGAGATCGATGGTCATGCCGCGTTCACGTTCTTCCCGGCGACGGTCGCCGGCCTGGCCGGTCAGGGCCTGGAGCAAGGCAGTCTTGCCGTGGTCGATGTGCCCGGCGGTGCCGACGATCACTCTATGGCTCCTGCAATTTGATCGAGTTGAGCCAGCCACGCCGGCTCATCGTCCAGTTGCCGCAGATCCAGCCACAACGCATCGTCATCAATGCGCCCGAGCACCGGAACCGGCAACGCTCGCAGGGACGCTTCCATACCGTGCAGCTGCCCTCCGCGAAGACGTTTGGACGCGTGCGGTCGCAGGCATAAAGCCGCACTCGGCAAGCGCGCCACTGGTTGGCTGCCGCTGCCGATCATGCTCAGCGCCGGTACCGCGCTGACGCTCCAGCCTTCGCCCAAGACTTTGGCCAGCGAGGGTTGCAGGCGCCCAGCCTGAGCGAGGATGTCCGCCTGGGGGCGGGTCAGCAGGCGCAAACTTGGCAACCGCTCGGCCAGTCGATCAGGATCGCGGTACAGACCCAACACCGCTTCGAGGGCGGCCAGGGTCAGTTTGTCGACCCGCAAGGCGCGCTTGAGTGGATTTTTCTTGATCTTCGCGATCAGGTCTTTGCGGCCGACAATCAACCCGGCTTGGGGGCCACCCAGTAATTTGTCGCCACTGAAGGTGACGATATCTGCACCATCGATCAGCGCCTGGCGCACCGTCGGTTCGGCGGGCAAGCCCCAGCGCGTCAGGTCCAGCAGGCTGCCGCTGCCGAGGTCTTCAAGCAATGGCAAACCGTGTTTATGCGCGAGTTGCGCCAACTCGGCGGCCGGCACCCGAGCGGTGAAGCCTTCGATGTTGTAGTTGCTCGCATGGACGCGCATCACCAAACCGCTACGTGGGCCGATGGCCGCCTCGTAATCGCGGGCATGGGTGCGATTGGTGGTGCCGACTTCGTGGAGCCTGACCCCGGCTCTCGCCATGATGTCGGGAATGCGGAAGGCGCCACCGATTTCGATCAGTTCGCCCCGGGAAATGATGCCTTCCTTGCGCGCGCCCAAGCTGTTGAGCGTCAGCAATACAGCGGCGGCGTTGTTGTTGACCACCGTCACCGCCTCGGCGCCGGTCAGCTCGCGGATCAGTCCTTCGATCAGGTCATCACGGTCGCCGCGCTTGCCGCTGTGCAGGTCGAATTCCAGATTGAGCGGGTAGCGTGCCGCGAGTTGCACGGCGTCGATGGCTTCCTCCGGCAACAACGCTCGCCCCAGATTGGTGTGCAGCACCGTGCCGGTGAGATTGAACACCCGGCGCACGTTGCTGCGATGCTGAGTGGCCAAGCGTTCACCCGCCCTGCCCGCTAATGCTTCAGGCGCGATTTCAATGGCGTCGAGTTGCCCTGAAAGCACCGGTTCACGCAAGTCATCGAGCAATTGGCGCAAATTGGCCAGCAACGCGTCACGCCCATAACGCTCGGCCAGCGGTTGGCAGGCGGGATGGCGCAACAGACTGTCGATGGAAGGCAGCCGCAGCGCTTGGCTGGCGGGTCTGTTGGACATCAGGCGCTCCTGAATACGAATGACCGTAGCGCCTGAGTGTAGCCGCTGAGCTCGGAGGGATAGCTTAAAGGGATAGCTCAGTCACCTCCCGGTGCCAGCAACAGATTAGGCGCCGGACGCTGGTAGCCTTCCTGCTCCAGGCGCATGTCCAGCAGCAGGCTGATCAGGTCCGTCGAGAGCGCTTCGGCCTCGGCGTCGTTTTCCAGGTAAAGCAGTTTCAGGTAGCTGTGGCAGCCAGGGCAGACCTCTGCGCGTACCGGGGCCTGATTGGCGGCGTGGCGATCGTCCTCGAGGCTGACGTATTCAAGGCCTTTGCTTTGTTCGCAATACACGCATTTGACCCGCACCACATGCCATTCGCAGGCACACAGCGAGCACACCAGGTAGCGCAAGCCGTTGTACTTGCCACGATGGCGAATCACACCGGCCATGGCCGGCGAACCGCAGGCCGGGCATTGGCTGAGACTGTCGCCGGGTTTCAGCGCAAGGTCCGGCGTACTCAGCAACCAATGACTCCAGGCAATCTGCAACGCCGCGCCGAGAAACGGCACCACGGCGGCGGGCAGCATGGTGAACTGGCCGCTGACCAGCGCAATCGCCCAGGCCTTGCGTTGCCCGACGTTGGCGCTGCGCAAGGTCGCCACGGCTTTTTTCACGGCAGGTTGCGGCGGTGGCTGGTAACGCTGCAACAGCGCATCGAGGTACGGCAGCCAAACGTCTTCGCGCACCAGACTCTCGGCGGCGAACGGTGGCAAACCGTGTTGCTGGCACACTCGCAGGCGTTCGGCATCGGGCATGGCGGTGACGGGCGGATCGTCCATCAGACCCTGCTGCACGTGGCACAGGCCGGTCACCAGACGCAGGTAATCGGCCAGTGGATGGCCGTCGACCAGACGCTCCAGGCGCAAGGTGAACAGGTTTTTCGGTGGCAGGTGCAGAAACGGCGGAGAACTCGCCGCCGCTTCGATCTCGCCAGGCTCAAGAATCGTCGCCAAGGGGTTATCCTTTTTTGCTGATCGGCCGGTCGGGGTGCTCGTCGCGGGTCACTTCGCGGTACCAGAGTTCATGGTGTTTTTTCGCCCAGGCGCGGCTCACCCCGCCATGCACCATGGCGCTGACCGAACCCTTGATCCAGATGCCGGCGTAGATGTGAACAATGATGCTCAGCACCAGGATGAAACCCGCCAACGCATGCAGCAGCATGGCCCAACGAATGCTGGTGATGCCAAAGTACTCGCTGAAATACGCGCGCCAGATCACCAGCCCGCTGAACAGCAGCACCAGCATGCAAATCAGCAAGGTCCAGAACAGCAGCTTCTGCCCAGGGTTGTACTTGCCGATGGGCGGCACGCCCTCCTCTTCATTCTTGATCACCCGCCCGACCCGCCTCAGCCACAGCCGATCGTTGGTGATAAAGAAGTTCGCCCGAAAGAATTGAATCACCAATCCCAGGAACAGCACGAACATCACCACGCCCATGAACGGATGCAGGATGCGCGTCCACGGGCCGCCGCCAAACAGGTGGCTGAGCCAGAACAGCGCCGGATGAAACAACGCCAGCCCCGACAGCGCCGCCATGAAGAAAAAGATCGCCACCAGCCAGTGATTGGTGCGCTGGTTTGATGTGTAACGAAGGATCGGTTTGTCGTTCATGGCCTGTCCTCCCCCTTCGGATCATAGGTATGCACCGATGGATCGATTTCATGCACGGCGGGATCGGGGATGGTCGGGTGTTCGTCCTCCTCGACCAGTTGCGGCCCGACCCGCACGTAGTGGAAGAACCCGGCCAGCACGGCCAAGCCCATGGCCAGTAAGCCCAACGGTTTACTCACGCCTTTCCACAACTCCACCAGCGGACTGATGGTCGGAGCGCTCGGCAGGCCGGCATACAACTTCGGCGTGTCGGCGTGGTGCAGCACGTACATCACGTGAGTACCGCCGACGCCACTCGGGTCGTACAGGCCCGCGTGTTCGAAGCCACGGCTCTTGAGGTCGACGATCCTTTCGGCCGCATGGTCTTTCATGTCGTCCTTGGTGCCGAACACAATAGCGCCCGTCGGGCAGGTTTTGACGCAGGCCGGCTCCAGCCCCACCGCCACCCGGTCCGAGCACAACGTACATTTGTAGGCCTTGTGATCTTTTTGTGAGATTCGCGGGATATTAAACGGGCAACCGGTGATGCAATACCCGCAACCGATGCAATGGTCCTGGTCGAAATCGACGATGCCATTGGCATGCTTGATGATAGCCCCCGGGCTCGGGCACGCCGCCAGGCAACCGGGCTCGGCGCAGTGCATGCAGCCGTCCTTGCGAATCAGCCACTCCAGATTGCCGGCGTCGGTTTCATGCTCGGTGAAGCGCATCAAGGTCCAGGTTTCTGCGCTCAGGTCCTGAGGGTTGTCGTAGGTGCCGAGGTTGTGGCCGACATCGTCGCGCAGCTCGTTCCATTCCGAGCAGGCGACTTGGCAGGCCTTGCAGCCGATGCACTTGGTGGTGTCGATCAGCTTGGCCACTTCCTCTTGATTGCGTACCGAGGACGGGACGGTCGTGGTGGCCGAACGGGCGATGATGTCTTGGCTGGCCATTTAGACTTTCTCCACGTTGACCAGGAATGACTTGGATTCCGGGGTCTGAGTGTTGCCATCGCCGAGGAACGGCACCAGGGTGTTGGTCAGGTAACCGTGACGCGTGAGCCCGGTAAAACCCCAGTGCAGCGGGATACCGATCTGGTGCACCACCTGATTGTTGACCTGCAGCGGCCGAATCCGCTTGGTCACCACCGCCACCGCTTCTATATGCCCGCGCTTGCAACTGACACGGACCCGGTCGCCGGCCACGATGCCTTTCTCCTTGGCCAGCACTTCACCGATCTCGACGAACTGCTCGGGCTGGGAAATCGCGTTGAGCTTGCAATGCTTGCTCCAGAAGTGGAAATGCTCGGTCAGCCGGTAGCTGGTCGCGGCATAGGGATAGTCCTTGGCCACGCCTAAGGAATCCCATACCGAATCGAAGATCCGTGCCGCCGGGTTGCTGGTGGCTTTCTTGTTTTCCGGGTGCAGCGGGTTGATGCCGATCGGCGTTTCGAACGGTTCATAGTGCTCGGGAAATGGGCCTTCGTTCATCTTGTCGACGGCAAAGAACCGCGCCACGCCTTCGGGGTTCATGATGAACGGATTCATCCCGGCTTCCGGTGGCGAGTCGGCCTTGAAGTCCGGCACATCGGTGCCGCCCCAGACTTTGCCGTTCCACCACACCAGGCGTTTTTTCTCGTCCCACGGTTTGCCTTGTGGGTCGCACGAAGCGCGGTTGTAGAGAATCCGTCGGTTCGCCGGCCAGGCCCAAGCCCAGCCCAGGTGTTGCTTCATGCCATACGGATCGCTGTTGTCGCGCCGGGCCATCTGGTTGCCCGCCTCAGTCCAGCTGCCGCAGAAAATCCAGCAACCGGAAGCCGTACTGCCGTCGTCCTTGAGCTGGCCGAAACCGGCCAGTTGCGCGTTGCCCTTGATCGCCGCGCCGGTAGCGTCGGTGAAGTCCGTGGTGGCATAGCCGTTGATTTCCTTGGCCAGTTCTTCCGGCGAAGGCTCCTCGGCAATTTTGTACGGCCAGGCCAGTTTGAGGATCGGCTCGGCATAAGCGCCGCCGTTGGCCTGGTAACGCTGGCGCAGACGGATAAACAGCTCGCTCATGATCCGCACATCGGTGCGCGCTTCGCCAGGGCCTTCGGCGCCTTTCCAGTGCCATTGCAACCAACGGCTGCTGTTGACCAGCGAGCCGTCTTCCTCTGCGAAACAGGTGGTGGGCAGGCGAATCACTTCGGTCTGGATGCCGGCGGTTTCGACATCGTTGTACGGCCCGACGTTGCGCCAAAACTCCGAGGTCTCGGTGGACAGCGGGTCCATCACCACCAGCCACTTCAGCTTGGCCAACGCCGCCATTACCCGGTTTTTATCAGGCAACGCGGCGATGGGGTTGAAGCCCTGGCACATGTAGCCGTTGACCTTGCCCTGGCCCATCAGGTCGAACACTTTGAGGATGTCGTAGTTCGGGATGTCCAGTTTTGGCAGATAGTCATAAGCCCAGCGGTTCTCGAGCGTGGCATTCGCGCCGTACCAGGCTTTCATCAGGCTGACGTAGAATTTGCTGTAGTTCTGCCAGTAGGACAACTGCCCCGGACGCAACGGTGTTTGCGTGCGTTTGGTGATATAGGCGGTGTAATCCTGCTCGGCGTCCCCTGGCAGGGTCAGATAGCCCGGCAGCGAATTGGACAGCAAACCGAGGTCGGTCAGCCCCTGAATGTTGGAGTGCCCGCGCAAGGCATTGACACCCCCGCCCGGCATGCCGACGTTGCCCAGCAGCAATTGCACCATGGCCGCGCTTCGAATGATCTGCGAGCCGATCGAGTGCTGCGTCCAGCCCAGCGCGTAGAGAATCGTCATGGTCTTGCCCGGTTGCGAGCAGGTGGCGATTTCTTCCCAGATTTTTTGCATGGCATCGACTGGCATGCCGCAAATCTGGCTTGCCAGTTCGATGTTGTAGCGGCTGTAGTGCTGCTTCATCAATTGATAGACGCAGTGCGGGTCTTGCAGCGTCGGGTCAACCTTGACGAACCCGTCTTCACCGAGTTCATAACCCCAGCCGGACTTGTCCGTGTAGCTGCGTTTGGCCGCGTCGTAACCGCTGAAGATCCCGTCCTCGAAGCCATAGCCGGCTTTGACGATGAAGGACACGTCGGTATAGGCGCGCACGTACTCGTGCTGGATCTTGTCTTCGGTCAGCAGGTAGTTGATCAGCCCGCCCATAAAGGCGATGTCGGTGCCGGTGCGAATCGGCGCGTAATAGTCGGCCACCGAAGCGGTCCGGGTAAAACGCGGATCGACCACGATCAAGCGTGCCTTGTTGTGCGCCTTGGCTTCGGTCACCCATTTGAAGCCGCACGGGTGCGCTTCTGCTGCGTTGCCGCCCATCACCAGGATCAGATTCGCATTACCGATATCGGTCCAGGTATTGGTCATGGCTCCACGGCCGTACGTCGGGGCAAGACTTGCCACCGTCGGGCCGTGTCAGACACGCGCCTGGTTATCAAACCCCAGCATGCCGAGACTGCGAATGACCTTGTGCGTGATGTAACCCGCTTCGTTGGACGCCGCCGAGGCCGCGAGGAAACCGGTGGTCAGCCAGCGGTTTACCGTTTGGCCCTGGGCATTCTTCTCGATGAAGTTGGCGTCGCGGTCGGCCTTCATCAGGTCGGCGACGCGATCGAGCGCTTCATCCCAGGAGATGCGCGTCCATTCGGTGGTGCCGGGTTTGCGCAGCTCTGGGTATTGCAGGCGACCGGGGCTGTGAATGAAATCCAGCAGGCCGGCGCCTTTGGGGCACAGGGTGCCGCGGTTGACCGGGTGGTCGGAATCGCCTTCGATGCGGATGATGTTTTGCGCGACGTTCTTGGCAGCATCGCCCTGGCTGTACATGATCACGCCGCAGCCGACCGAGCAATACGGGCAGGTGTTGCGGGTTTCATGGGTGTGGGCAAGCTTGAAGTGGCGCACCTGCTCGGCGAAGGCAGTCGCGGGGGCCATGCCCAGCGCGCCGAGGCTCGAGCCCGCAAGGCCGATACCAGCGACCTTGAAGAACTGACGACGGTTGAGGTCCATCGTGCACTCCTGTCAGGTGAAGACCCGGTACTTTTGCCGGGTTTTTCTGGACAATCACAGTTGCGGCAGTCTGGCTGCCGACCCTTAAAACTGTAGACAATGCAGCAGCGCGCTGTGCGAAAACCGACCGCCGGGCAATCCCCTCAGGCCAATCAGGCACAGAATTTGTGGGAGCGAGCCTGCTCGCGAATGCGGTGTATCCGGCGACATCAATGTCGACTGGAAGGCCGCCTTCGCGAGCAGGCTCGCTCCCACAGAGCTTGGCGCTTATCATGGCTACCGAATTAATCCCGGCCTTTATGAGATGAGCATGACTTTCGATTTTGATCAGGTGTTCGACCGCCACAACACCGGCAGTACCAAATGGAGCCGTTACCCGGCCGACGTGTTGCCGATGTGGGTGGCCGACATGGACTTCTCCGCACCGCCGGTGATCCTCCAGGCCCTGCAAAAGCGTCTGGAACACCCGATGCTCGGCTACAGCGTGGCCCAGGATGACTTGCGCGATGCCATCGTCGCCGACCTCTGGAACAAGTACACCTGGCGCGTATTGCCTGAGGAATTGATTTTCCTGCCGGGCGTGGAGTCGGGTTTCAACATGGCGCTGAATGCGCTGGTCCAGCCGCAGCAGAACGTTGTGGTTCAGGTTCCGAACTACCCGCCGCTGCGTCATGCGCCGGGGCACTGGGGTTTGAACAAGGTTGAACTCGAATTCGACGCGTTGGCGGACGGCACTTACGCCACGCCACTCGATGCCTTGAATCAGGCGCTGGCCGGTGGCGGTGCGCTGCTGCTGAGCAACCCGCATAACCCGGTGGGCAAAGTCTTCCCGCGAGAAGAACTGCAAGCGGTCGCCGACATCTGCGTGGAACAGGACGCCTGGATCATCTCTGACGAGATTCATGCCGAGCTGTGTTTCGACGGGCGCGTGCACATTCCGACGGCTTCCCTGAGCCCGGAAATCGCCAAGCGCACCATCACGCTGATGTCGGCGAGCAAGGCCTACAACATTGCCGGGCTGAAAACATCGTTCATGATTATTCAGGACTCGGCTTTGCGTGCGCGGGTCAACCACGCTCGCTGCGGCATGGTCGACAGCGTCAACCCGTTGGGCATGGAAGCGACGCGCGTCGCCTACAGCGAAGGCGGCCCTTGGCTGGCCGGGTTGAAGGCGTATCTGCAAAGCAATCGGGATTATCTGGTGGAAGCGGTCAACACGCGACTGCCAGGGGTGACCATGAATATCCCGCAAGGCACGTATCTGGCGTGGCTCGATTGCTCGGCGCTGGGACTGGATAACCCTCAGCAGTTTTTCCTTGAGCACGCAAAAGTCGGGTTGAGCGCGGGTATTGAATTCGGCGATGACAGCAAACAGTTCGTGCGCCTGAATTTCGGCTGCCCACGGGCATTGCTGGAAGAAGGCATTGCGCGGATGGAGCGCAGTTTGCTCAATCGCAAGGCCTGACACATCCCCTGTGGGAGCGAGCTTGCTCGCGATGGCGGAGTATCAGTCGACATAAATGCTGAATGTTGTGACGCAATCGTCGGAACGCCGCCCGGAGCAAGCTCGCTCCCACAGGGGGCTTTTGTGTTTTCCAGAGTGTCGCAAGCCCTCTGAAATCCAACCGAACTCAAGGCAAAACACCAGGGTCAACCCTTTGACTCTTCTGCCTTGCGAACGGAGATTTCCCAATGACTGCCTATCCCAAACCACCCTTCCCGAAACAAAGCCAGCCCGTCCCCGGCTCCCAAAAGAAAATGGACCCGTACCCCGACTGTGGCGAACAAAGCTACAATGGTTCAGGCCGACTGGACGGCAAGATTGCCCTGATCACCGGCGCCGACAGTGGCATCGGTCGCGCCGTAGCGATCACCTTCGCCCGTGAAGGCGCGGATGTCGCCGTCGCCTACCTCAAGTCGTCGTTTCTGGACTTGAAAGCTGCTGGGGGATTTGCCCAGGAAAGCGCGTATGCCAGAAGTCACTCAGGCGCGCTGGGTCAGTATCAATGTGCATGGCCTTCACGATGTCGGGCCTGGCCACTGCCCGCACCTTGGGAAAGTGGCCGCCAGGTTACAAAGCCTTGGCTTGGGGGCCCAATTCATCCGCGCTGATCTATGGAAAGCAGGATGCCGTGTTGTCGATACGTTTCTTACCATCGATGCTCGCAGGCGTTGCTGGATTGGATCAGCGCAAGCGGCAAGAACCTGACTACGATTTATGTGACCCACGGCCACGCCGATCATTTTTTGGTTTAGCGCTGCTTGAGCACCCGGCGTTCCGCTTCACTGCGCCTCGAACCCCAATCTCGCTGACCGGGGGATGGCTATAGGCTGCTGGCGAAGGCGTGGATGTCGCGGACAGCGCTGTGGTGGAGTTCCGGCAGAGCGGCCTCGAAGATGACGTCGCCGTCGTGAACGATGCCGTTAACGGTGCGACTGATCACGCTGACGCCGGCGCGAGCGAGCTTGCGGGCGTAGGCAAGTCCTTCGTCGCGCACGGAGTCGAGTTCGTTGGTGGAGATCACGTGCGGCGGAAGGCCTGACAAGTCTTCCCCGGTGGCGTGGTAAGGCCAGGCCAAGGGGTTGCGACGGTTGGCGCAGTCAGGGTCGTAAAGGCTGGCCAGCACCTGGCTGGTGGCGAGGCTGGTGAAGTACTGGTCGTTCTCCAGCAAGGAGGGCAACTCGCTCGCCTGGTCCTCCACGCTCCAGTCGTAGGCGCCGGAGATGTGTGGCGCGAGCGCATACACCCCGTCAAACAGGGTGAGTTGGCCATCTTGCTTGGCCTTGAGGGCTGTGGCGAGGGCGAGGTTGCCACCGCCTGAATCGCCGACGACGACGATCTTGCTGAGGCCGAGTTTATTGCGGTGGGTGTCGGTCCACTGCAGAGCACTGAAGCTGTCGTTGAGGCCGGCCGGAAAGGGGTTGGGGCCGAGCTTTCCCGCGCCGTTGCGAAAGTCGACACCGACCACGATCATGCCAGTGGCGGCCAACTGGTCGGCCCAGCGCAGGTGGAGCGGGTTGTTCATGCTCAGCAGAACCATTCCACCGGAGTGCAGGTAGACGATGCCGGGCATGGGACCCTCTGACTAGGCAGGGCGGTGCATGTAAAGCTTGATCGTGTTGCCGTCGATGCCGGTAATCGTCTCGACAGTGCGCGTCACACCGGTAATGGGTGGCAGGCCGGCTGTGACGGCGTCGTAGAGCTGATCAAAGCCCGCTTCAGCCGCGGCCCCCCACTCGAGTAGGGCCGACCTCGGGTCGGCGGCGGTGACAGACGGCGGAGCAGCGTGCTTGTTCATACCGAATGCGGTCATGGCCGCGACCAGACGGGCGTCGCTTCGCGGGCCGGAGCCGAAGTCGGTGGCGGGATCGCCGAGACGACCGGGCAACGAAGGCTGAACCAGGGTCCGATCATGCTCTGTTGTCATGAATTTGCCTCATCTGGGGCGGATGTGTTGGGCGTCGACTCAACCGCGTCCGAGCGCGCGGGCGATGAGGAGGGTGTCGGCAATGTCCCACACAGCATCCTGCGCGATAACCGCGCGGATGACATCCATATCACCTTTGGCGTTGTACATACGCTGGACGACGTCGATCTGCGGGGAGCTGGCGGTGCTGCTTATGATGTTTCCTCTTCTGTAGTGCGGTCTGTAATCAGGTCAAGCCTAGTGCATTTATGAAGCGCCCGAAGTGGGTCGTTCGTTCCGTGCTTGGCCCCCTCAATCAATAGGGTGCTGCTCACGCCCGCTCTTGAGCGATCACCGATATCTTGCCGTTGCGCTCCAGGATCGCGAACTTGATCTGATCAAGGGTCTCGATGCCCTGACTCGAGCGTGCGGCTTCCATGATGTCAGCCTCGATCAATCGCGCGTGGCGCAAGCGTTTGTGCAGCACCTTGCCGTTCTCGACGATGATCGTCGGCCCGCCATCGATCAGCTGCGATATCCATTGCGAGCGCTGTTTGAGCAGCGACAGGCCAACATCGATGACAATCAGCGTGACGATCACCAACATCGAATTGGTCAGGGAAAAGTCATCGCCCAGCAACGCCTGTTGCGTCGCTTCACCGATGATCATCAACAGCAAAAAATCGAATGTCGTCAACTCGGCCAAAGAGCGTCGGCCGGCAATCCTGAACAGCACCATCAGCGCCAGATACATCGCGGCCGCGCGTAATACTGAGTCCATAGGTCACCTAAGGGAAAATGAATTGATCCAGGTTCACGGGCATGGCGCCGGGCGATGCGATGCGGCTGCGAAACAGTCCCAGCCCATCGCCGCGCAACGTCAGATAAAGATTTGCCTGGCCCTGAGCGTCGGTTTGCACCCACAACTTCATGCCCTGCCCGGCACTGATGGCGCGCAGGGGTTGCGGTTGCAGGGTTTCGATGTTGAAGCCGTCCAGCAGCGCCCCGGTCAGTTCCAGCTCAACCGTGACATTGGGCGCACTCCTCACGCTGATCTGCATCGGGTTGGACGATCCGTGGCGGTGGAACATCTCGTATTGAACCCGGACCTTGCCATCGTCGCCGTGAACGTCCCGGGTGCTCAACGGCCCGCGTGAAAACAGACCGAGCAGCGCCAGCAACACCAACAGCACCAGGATGTACCAGCCCCACCGCTCGAATCGCCAGACCTTGACCTGATGCGCCATGTCTTCGCGCACGGGATAGTCGCGGCTGTGGTAGTCGGAATGGCCGGATTCATCGTTCATCGAGTGCGCCCTGCCCTTGCTCACCGGCCAACGCCCGTTGATGGAAATGCGGCAGCAACTTCAACGCGTGCTCCGCAGCCAATAACTGAACCTCACTGCGTGTGCCGGAAAACCGCAGTTGTCGGCTGAAGACACACCGCCCCTGCCCGGTCTGATAGGCCCAGGCACAACACA
>NZ_JBBWCB010000089.1:0-23378 GCF_039888995.1 Pseudomonas rossensis
ATCGCTCCGTGGAAGAGAACCTGGACTGGTTCGCCCGCATGAAGGCCGGTGAATTCAAGGACGGCGCACGCGTGCTGCGGGCCAAGATCGACATGGCCTCGCCGAACATGAACCTGCGCGACCCGATCATGTATCGCATCCGTCACGCTCACCACCACCAGACCGGTGACAAGTGGTGCATCTACCCGAACTACGACTTCACCCACGGTCAGTCGGACGCCATCGAAGGCATCACCCACTCGATCTGCACCCTGGAGTTCGAAAGCCACCGTCCGCTGTACGAGTGGTTCCTCGAGAACCTGCCCGTGCCGGCGCAACCGCGTCAGTACGAGTTCAGCCGTCTGAACCTGAACTACACGATCACCAGCAAGCGCAAGCTCAAGCAACTGGTCGATGAAAAGCACGTTCACGGTTGGGACGATCCGCGCATGTCCACGCTGTCCGGCTTCCGCCGCCGTGGCTACACGCCGAAATCGATCCGCAACTTCTGCGACATGATCGGCACCAACCGATCCGACGGCGTGGTCGACTTCGGCATGCTGGAATTCAGCATCCGTGACGACCTCGACCACAGCGCCCCGCGTGCCATGTGCGTGCTGCGCCCGCTGAAAGTCGTGATCACCAACTACCCGGAAGGCCAGGTCGAGAACCTCGAACTGGCGTGCCACCCGAAAGAAGACATGGGCGTGCGCGTCCTGCCGTTCGCCCGTGAGATCTACATCGACCGTGAAGACTTCATGGAAGAGCCGCCAAAAGGCTACAAGCGCCTGGAACCGGCCGGCGAAGTGCGTCTGCGCGGCAGCTACGTGATTCGCGCCGACGAAGCGATCAAGGACGCCGATGGCAACATCGTCGAACTGCGTTGCTCGTATGACCCGGAAACCCTGGGCAAGAACCCTGAAGGCCGCAAGGTCAAAGGCGTGGTGCACTGGGTGCCGGCTGCGGCCAGCGTCGAGTGTGAAGTGCGTCTGTACGATCGCCTGTTCCGTTCGGCTAACCCAGAGAAGGCCGAAGACAGCGCCAGTTTCCTGGACAACATCAACCCTGACTCGCTGCAAGTCCTCACCGGTTGTCGTGCCGAGCCTTCGCTGGGCAATGCACAGCCGGAAGACCGTTTCCAGTTCGAGCGCGAAGGTTACTTCTGCGCGGATATCAAGGACTCGAAACCCGGTCATCCGGTGTTCAACCGTACCGTGACCTTGCGTGATTCGTGGGGCCAGTGATTACAGGCCTGACCGGCTTTGATAAATAGGCAACCTAACGTGCTTACGATCTACAACACGCTCACCAAGAGCAAAGAAGTCTTCAAGCCTCTGGATGGCAACAATGTGCGCATGTACGTCTGCGGGATGACCGTGTACGACTACTGCCATATTGGCCATGGCCGCAGCATGGTCGCGTTCGACCTGGTGACCCGCTGGTTGCGGTTCAGCGGTTATAACCTGACTTATGTGCGCAACATCACCGACATTGAAGACAAGATCATCAATCGGGCCAAGGAGAACGGTGAGCCGTTCGACGTGCTGACCGAGCGCATGATCACCGCAATGCACGAGGACGAGGCGCGCCTCAATATCCTCAAGCCGGACATGGAACCGCGGGCCACCGATCACATCGCCGGCATGCAGACCATGATCCAGACCCTGATCGACAAGGGTTACGCCTACGCCCCGGGCAATGGCGACGTGTATTACCGCGTCGCCAAGTTCATGGGCTACGGCAAGCTGTCGCGCAAGAAGATCGAAGACCTGCGCATCGGCGCGCGGATCGAAGTCGACGAGTCGAAACAGGACCCGCTGGACTTCGTGCTGTGGAAAGGCGCCAAGCCGGGCGAACCGAGCTGGCCTTCGCCGTGGGGCGACGGTCGTCCGGGCTGGCACATCGAGTGCTCGGTGATGTCGACCTGCTGCCTCGGCGAGACCTTCGACATTCATGGCGGCGGCAGCGACCTCGAGTTCCCGCACCATGAAAACGAAATCGCCCAGAGCGAAGCGGCGACCGGCAAGACCTACGCCAACGCGTGGATGCATTGCGGCATGATTCGCATCAATGGCGAGAAGATGTCCAAGTCCTTGAACAACTTCTTCACCATTCGCGACGTGCTGGAAAAGTACCACCCGGAAGTCGTGCGTTACCTGCTGGTGTCGAGCCACTACCGCAGCGCGATCAACTATTCGGAAGACAACCTCAAGGACGCCAAAGGCGCGCTCGAGCGTTTCTACCATGCGTTGAAAGGCCTGCCGAGCGTGGCGCCGGCCGGTGGCGAAGCCTTTGTCGAGCGTTTCACTCAGGTGATGAACGACGACTTCGGCACGCCGGAAGCCTGCGCGGTGCTGTTCGAGATGGTTCGCGAGATCAATCGTCTGCGTGAGAGTGATCTCGATGCAGCGGCGGGTCTGGCGGCTCGCTTGAAGGAACTGGCCAGCGTGCTGGGTGTGTTGCAGCTCGAAGCTGATGACTTCCTGCAGGCCGGTGCCGAAGGGCGGGTGGATGCGGCTGAGGTTGAGGCGCTGATTCAGGCGCGTTTGACTGCCCGTGCCAACAAGGACTGGGCCGAATCCGACCGCATCCGCGACCAGCTGACCGCCATGGGCGTGGTGCTGGAAGACGGCAAGGGCGGCACGACCTGGCGTCTCGCTGACTGATTGCTGCGTTTGCCCCAAACAAAACCCGCCTTGTGCGGGTTTTTGTTTGTTTGGTTGAAGATCAAAAGATCGCAGCCTTCGGCAGCTCCTACGGGATTGGGTTCGTCCACGACGGTGGGATACACACCTGTGTAGGAGCTGCCGAAGGCTGCGATCTTTTGATCTTCGCCGTTAACCCTCCAACTGCCGCAATCGCTTGTAAAGGGTATTCCTGCTAACCCCCAACCGCCGCGCCAAATGCGAAATATTCCCCCCGGCCGCCTGCAGCTGCCGATTCAAATCCTCGGCATCATTCAAATCCACCGCCAACGGCTCCGGTAAATCCACCGGCTCCAGCTCCAAATCAACAAAGAAATCATCCGGCAAATGCTCCGGCCGTACCGGTTGTTCCTCGGCCATGGCCAGCGCTACCTGCATCACGCTGCTGACCTGTCTTAAATTCCCCGGCCACGGATGACGGCTGAACAACTCCAGCACCTCTCGGCTCAGTCCGGCCCATTGGCTCGGCTCGCGGTGTTGCTCCCACAGGCGTTTGAACAGTGCTTCCTTGTCACTGCGTTCGCGCAGAGGAGGTAGTTCGAGGGTCAAACCGCCGATGCGGTAATAAAGATCCTCACGAAACCGCCCGAGCTGAACCTGTTCGCGCAACGAGCGGTTGGTTGCCGAAATAATACGTATATCCACCGGGAACAACTCGCTACTACCCACTGGTTGCACGCAACGCTCCTGCAAAACTCGCAGCAGTCGGGCCTGAGTCGGCAACGGCATATCACCGATTTCATCTAGGAATAGCGTGCCTTTGTCAGCCTTGCGGATCAGCCCGATGCTGCCTTTCTGGTTGGCGCCAGTGAACGCGCCTTTCTCGTAGCCAAATAGCTCAGACTCCACCAGTTCGGCGGGGATGGCTGCACAGTTGACGGCAATGAAGGGTTTTTTGCTCCGCGAACTGGCCTGATGCAGGGCTTTGACGAAGACTTCCTTGCCGACCCCGGTTTCGCCGTGGATTAACAACGGAATGTCTTTTTCCAGCAACCGCTCGGCCTGGCGCACGGCTTTTTCCACGCGGCTGTCACCGAAATGCAGGGTATTGAGGCTGATCGCTACCGGTGTCGCAACCGTGGGTTCTGCAAACAGCCGCGCCTGAATCACTGTCTGTTTCGGCCGCTTCAACAGGCACTGGAAGCGGTTGCGTCCCGAGGTTTGCAAGGCGAAGGGCAGGCCGTCCGGCTGGTTCAACAACTCCAGCAGCGAGACCTTGAACAGGCTTTCGACACTGACCCGCGACAGGCTGATGCCCAGTAAATTGTCGGCCCGGCGGTTGGCGGACAGCACCTGGCCCGTCTCGTCGAAGATCAACAGGCCCGCCCATTGGCTGTCGAGGTTGTTCAGTCCGGTGTTGAAGGTCAGTTGGAAATGCTGGCCATGGAACAGGTTGAGGATCAGCCGGTTTTCCACGGTCTGACTCATCATCTTGACCATGCCGAGGGTGTGGGACGGTGGCAGGTAGCTGTCGCTGGACACATCCAGCACCGCGATGACTTTGCGGTCGGCATCGAAAATCGGTGCGGCGGAACCGGTCATGAAACGGTTGGCCTTGAGGAAATGTTCGTCGTGCTCGATGTGCACCGCCTGCTCGCAGGCCAGCGCGGTGCCGATCGCATTGGTGCCGCTGCAGCGTTCCATCCAGCTGGCGCCGGCACTGAAACCGCGGGTCAGGTTCGGCTCGATAAAACGCTGGGTGCCCCAGGACGTCAGCACCTGGCCCTGATTGTCGGCGAGCATGATCAGGCAGTTGGAGTTGCTGAGGATGTTCTCGTAATACGGCAGGACTTCCTGGTGAGTGGTTTGCACCAGTGAGTGCTGGCTCTCCAGCAATTGCGCAATGCCCTCGGCCGGCAACTGATCGAACGCCGGTGTGCTCTGATGATTGAGGCCGAACGCGCGGCAACGGGACCAGGAGTCCTGGATGATGGCGTCGTGGGAGAGCGGCAAGGCGGGTGCGGCCATGGCAGTCGATCTCTGAGCATTATTATTTTTGTTATGAGTAACGCGATCCATGTAGCAGCTGGCGAAGCCTGCGTTCGGCGACGCAGTCGTCGTCAAACCTGTAAACGCGGTCATCCTGATACACCGCGATGCCTGATTTCACGACGACTGCGTCGCCGGACGCAACCTTCGGCAGCTGCTACAAGGGCGCGCGCAATTCAGAATTTCCCGCAGTAAAAGCATCCGTAGAGTGTTGTTCACTATTGTTCATTGTCAACCGGCGGATTGTTCAATTGTTCAGTCGCGGTTGTTCATTTCTGTTCAGCAACGAACGCAGTTTTTCTTCCATTTGCAAGATTCTCAAGCCGGATCAACGGCTTGCAATTTCTGGCACGAATGTCGCTCTGTTGGTCAGGTCGCTTGACTCCAATAATAAAAAGGCCGAGCCATGTCATTAACCCTGGAGCACGTCAGCCGCACCGTCGAGGGCCAGACCTGGATCGACGATGCGTGCCTTACTTTCGAAGCCGGATCCTTCAACGTTTTGCTCGGGCGCACGCTGTCCGGCAAAACCAGTCTCATGCGCCTGATGGCCGGTCTGGACAAGCCCGACAGCGGTCGCATCCTGATGAACGGCGTCGACGTCACCCAGCGCCCGGTGCGTTTGCGCAATGTGTCGATGGTCTATCAGCAATTCATCAACTACCCGACCATGACGGTGTTCGAGAACATCGCTTCGCCATTGCGCCAGGGCGGCGTTTCCAATGAGCTGATCCAGAGCAAGGTGCTGGAAACCGCGAAGATGTTGCGCATCGAGAAATTCCTCCAGCGCCACCCCCTCGAACTCTCCGGCGGTCAGCAACAGCGCACGGCCATGGCCCGGGCGCTGGTCAAGGATGCCGAGCTGATCCTGTTCGACGAACCGCTGGTGAACCTCGACTACAAACTGCGCGAAGAACTGCGTCAGGAAATGCGCGAGCTGTTCAAGGCTCACCACACCATCGCCATCTACGCCACCACCGAACCCAACGAAGCCCTGGCGCTGGGCGGCACCACCACCATTCTTCACGAAGGCCGGGTGATTCAGAGCGGCAAGTCTTCCGAGGTTTATCACCAGCCGCAAACCGTGCTGGCGGCAGAGCTGTTCTCCGAGCCGCCGATCAACCTGATGCCGGGACGTATCGCCGGTAACGAAGTCAGCTTCGCCAATTTCGTGCACTTTCCGCTCAACGTCGATTTGCGGCCGGTGGGCGAGGGCGAGTTCCGCTTTGGCGTACGGCCCAGCCATATTTCGCTGGTGCCGAGCAACGATGATGATCTGGAACTGGCGGTAACCGTCGAGGTGGCGGAGATCAGTGGGTCGGAAACCTTCCTGCACGTGCGCAACGAACATTTCCTGCTGGTGCTGCACTTGCCGGGCGTCCACGAATACGACGTCGACGCGCCGATTCGTATCTATATCCCGACCCATAAACTGTTTGTCTTCGATACGCAGGGGCGGCTGGTCCAGGCGCCCGGTCGCCGTATCGCGAGGGTTGCCTGATGGCCGAAATTCGTTTGCAACACCTCGCCCACAGTTACACCCGCACGCCGACCGGCCCCGAGGACTACGCGATCCGCGAGATGGACCACGTCTGGGAGCAGGGCGGTGCCTATGCCTTGCTCGGGCCTTCGGGCTGCGGCAAGTCGACCTTGCTCAACATCATTTCCGGATTGCTCAGTCCGTCTCAGGGTCAGGTGCTGTTCGACAGCAAAGTGGTGAATGAACTGACCCCGGAGAAGCGCAACATCGCCCAGGTTTTCCAGTTTCCGGTGGTCTACGACACCATGACGGTGTTCGACAACCTGGCCTTCCCGCTGCGCAATCAGGGCATGGCCGAGGCGAAAATTCACAGCAAGGTGCAGGAAATCGCCGAAGTTCTCGATCTCCAGACGCTGCTGAGCAAGAAGGCGCGCAACCTCACCGCCGACGAAAAGCAGAAAGTCTCCATGGGCCGTGGGCTGGTGCGCGATGACGTCTCGGCGATCCTGTTCGATGAACCGCTGACCGTGATCGATCCGCACCTGAAGTGGAAGTTGCGACGCAAGCTCAAGCAGATCCACGAGCAGTTCAACATCACCATGGTCTACGTCACCCACGATCAGTTGGAGGCCTCGACCTTCGCCGACAAGATCGCGGTGATGTATGGCGGGCAGATTGTGCAATTCGGTACGCCGAGAGAACTGTTCGAGCGGCCGAGCCACACCTTTGTCGGCTATTTCATCGGCAGTCCGGGGATGAACCTGATCGAGGTACAGCCGCAGCCCGGCGGTGTCGGTTTCGCCTCGACTCATTTGCCGCTTTCCGATGCTCAGCAGAAACGCATCGCCGAGTCCGAGTGGAAAACCCTGAAAGTCGGCATCCGTCCGGAGTTCGTGCACGTGTGGGACGAGCCGTTTGATGAGGCGATGCAGGCACAGGTCGTACACGTTGAAGACCTTGGCACCTACAAGATCATGACCCTGAACCTCGACGGCGCCCCTTTGAAAGTGCGCCTGGCCGAAGACAAGCCAGTGCCTGAGGGAACCGCCTACATCAGCTTCCCGGCTCAATGGTTGATGGTGTATGCCGACGAATATCTCCTGGAGACGTAGCCATGAACAAGGTGCAGAACAACAAGGCCTGGTGGCTGGTGTTGCCGGTGTTTTTGCTGGTGGCGTTCAGTGCGGTGATCCCGATGATGACGGTGGTCAACTACTCGGTGCAGGACATCTTCGACCAGTCCAGCCGCTACTTCGTCGGCGCCGACTGGTACAGGCAAGTGCTGCTCGATCCGCGCCTGCATGACTCGTTGCTGCGCCAGTTCATTTACTCCGGCTGTGTGCTGCTGATCGAAATCCCGCTGGGCATCGCCATCGCCCTGACCATGCCGACCAAGGGTCGCTGGTCGTCGCTGGTGCTGATTATCCTGGCGATTCCGTTGCTGATTCCGTGGAACGTGGTGGGGACGATCTGGCAGATCTTCGGTCGGGCGGACATTGGTCTGCTCGGCGCCAGCCTCAAGGCCATGGGTCTGAACTACAACTATGCGGCCAACACCATGGACGCCTGGGTCACGGTGCTGGTGATGGACGTCTGGCACTGGACGTCGTTGGTGGCGCTGTTGTGTTTCTCGGGGCTGCGGGCGATTCCGGACGTGTACTACCAAGCGGCGCGGATTGATCGGGCATCGGCCTGGGCGGTTTTCCGACACATCCAATTGCCCAAGCTCAAGAGCGTGCTGTTGATCGCGGTGATGTTGCGGTTCATGGACAGTTTCATGATCTACACCGAGCCGTTTGTGCTGACCGGTGGCGGTCCGGGGAATGCCACGACTTTCTTGAGTCAGACCCTGACGCAAATGGCGATCGGGCAGTTCGACCTCGGCCCGGCGGCGGCTTTCTCGCTGGTGTACTTCCTGATCATCCTGTTGGTGTCCTGGCTGTTTTATACGGCCATGACTCACTCTGACGCCAACCGCTGAGGTCTGCCATGAGCAAGAGAAAGCTGATCCCGTTGCTGATCTACATCCTGTTCCTGCTGGTGCCGATCTATTGGCTGCTGAACATGTCCTTCAAGAGCAACACCGAAATCCTCAGCGGCCTGACCTTGTTTCCGCAGGATTTCACCTTCGCCAACTACAAGGTGATCTTCACCGATCCGGCCTGGTACACCGGTTACCTCAACTCGCTGTACTACGTGAGCCTGAACACGGTGATTTCGCTGAGCGTGGCATTGCCGGCGGCGTATGCGTTCTCGCGCTATCGGTTCCTCGGTGACAAGCACCTGTTCTTCTGGCTGTTGACCAATCGTATGGCGCCGCCGGCGGTGTTTTTGCTGCCGTTCTTCCAGCTATATTCCTCGATCGGTTTGTTCGATACGCACATCGCCGTCGCGTTGGCTCACTGCCTGTTTAACGTGCCGTTGGCGGTGTGGATCCTCGAAGGTTTCATGTCCGGGGTTCCCAAGGAAATCGACGAAACCGCCTACATCGACGGCTACAGTTTTCCCAAGTTCTTCGTGAAGATTTTCGTTCCGCTGATTGGTTCCGGGATCGGCGTGACGGCATTTTTCTGCTTTATGTTTTCTTGGGTCGAACTGCTGTTGGCGCGGACGCTGACGTCGGTCAACGCCAAACCGATTGCGGCGGTGATGACGCGCACGGTCTCGGCGTCCGGCATCGACTGGGGCGTGCTGGCGGCGGCGGGGGTGTTGACTATCCTGCCAGGCATGCTGGTGATCTGGTTTGTTCGCAACCACGTGGCCAAGGGCTTTGCCCTGGGCCGGGTCTGAGGAGCTGATGATGGAATGGATGAGTTGGACCGGCCCTACGGCGGCATTCTTCAGCGTCATTGCCTTGATTCTGGTGGGCATGACGACTTGGGAATTGCGTTCGCCGAGCATTCTTCGGCGTGGTTTGTTGCCGATTGCCACCACCCGTGGCGATCGGTTGTTTATCGGTCTTCTCGGCAGCGCCTACCTGCATTTGCTGGTAATCGGCGTCACCGACTGGAGCATCTGGGTTGCGTTCGCGTTGTCCCTGGTGTGGCTGTTGGCTGTGATGCGTTGGGGCTAGTCGAAATCGATCGGCAATGTTGCTCCGAAACCCAAACAGGAGGTCTCTATGTTCGACAAAAACAATAAGCTGCGACATAGCGTTTCATTGGCAGCCATGCTGGCACTCAGCGGGCTGAGTGCGGCAGCCTGGGCCGATGCCTATGAAGACGCGGCCAAGAAATGGATTGGCAGCGAATTCAAACCGTCCACCCTGACCGAAGCCCAGCAGCTCGAAGAGCTGAAGTGGTTCATCAAGGCGTCCGAGCCGTTTCGCGGGATGAGCATCAAGGTGGTCTCGGAAACCATCGCGACCCACGAATATGAATCCAAAACGCTGGCCAAAGCCTTTACCGAGATCACCGGGATCAAGCTGACCCACGACTTGCTGCAAGAAGGCGACGTGGTGGAAAAGCTGCAGACCCAGATGCAATCGGACAAGAACATCTATGACGGTTGGGTCAACGACTCGGACCTGATCGGCACGCACCTTCGCTACGGCAAAACCGAATCGATCACCGACCTGATGGCCAACGAAGGCAAGGCCTACACCTCGCCGACCCTGGATATCAAAGACTTCATCGGCATCTCGTTCACTACCGCGCCGGACGGCAAGATCTATCAACTGCCCGACCAGCAGTTCGCCAACCTGTACTGGTTCCGCGCTGACTGGTTCGAGCGGGCGGATCTGAAAGCAAAATTCAAAGAAAAATACGGTTATGAACTGGGCGTGCCGGTGAACTGGTCGGCCTATGAAGACATCGCCAAATTCTTCAGTGAAGACATCAAGGAAATCGACGGCAAGCGCGTCTACGGTCACATGGACTACGGCAAGAAAGATCCGTCCCTGGGCTGGCGCTTCACCGATGCCTGGTTCTCCATGGCCGGCGCTGGCGACAAGGGCATTCCCAACGGCTTGCCGGTGGACGAGTGGGGCATCCGCGTCGAGGACTGCCATCCGGTTGGTTCCAGCGTGACCCGCGGCGGCGACACCAACGGCCCGGCGGCGGTCTATGCAACCACCAAATACGTCGACTGGCTGAAGAAATATGCGCCACCGGAAGCGGCAGGCATGACCTTCTCCGAATCCGGTCCGGTGCCGTCCCAGGGCAACATCGCGCAGCAGATCTTCTGGTACACCGCGTTTACCGCCGACATGACCAAACCGGGCTTGCCGGTAATGAACGCCGACGGCACGCCGAAATGGCGCATGGCACCATCGCCGAAAGGTCCGTATTGGGAAGAGGGCATGAAACTCGGTTATCAGGACGCCGGTTCCTGGACCTTCCTCAAGTCCACGCCTGAGAAGCAAAAACTCGCAGCCTGGCTGTACGCGCAGTTCGTGACCTCGAAAACCGTATCCCTGAAGAAAACCATCGTTGGCCTGACGCCAATCCGCGAGTCGGACATCAACTCGCAAGCCATGACCGACCTGGCACCGAAACTCGGTGGTCTGGTCGAGTTCTATCGCAGCCCGGCCCGTGTGCAATGGACCCCGACCGGGACCAACGTGCCGGACTATCCGCGTTTGGCGCAACTGTGGTGGAGCCACATCGCCGAAGCCGCCAGCGGCGAGAAAACCCCGCAACAGGCGCTGGATGGTTTGGCCAAGGATCAGGACGCGATCATGACCCGCCTGGAACGCTCGAAGGCGCAAGCCACCTGCGCACCGAAGATGAACCCCGAGCGCGACGCGCAGTACTGGTTGGACCAACCGGGTGCACCGAAGCCGAAACTGGCGAACGAGAAGCCTAAAGGTGAAACCGTGAGCTATGCCGAACTGCTGAAATCGTGGGAGGCGGCGCGCAATTAACAGACCATCAGCAGTGTTGAACGGCACCTTCGGGTGCCGTTTTTGTTAACGGTCACTTTCACGTTTCAGTAACTGTTGCACGGCTTTCATTATCGGGAGGTCGAAGGCGTTGTGTCCGGCGTGGAGCAGCCGGCAATGGATGTTCTGGCGCTGGCGAAGCCAGCGTACGCTGGACATGCCGAAGGTGTCCCTGATGCCTTGTATCACCAGGGTATTGGCGTCGAGCGAAAGACTCTCGCCTAGCGATGTGAAGAAGTAACGATTAACGTGGTAATGCAACTCCAGCCGGATGGCGCGCACGGCCTCCTCATTGACGAAGTCTTCGAGTGCGCGCAAACCCATTGATTGCCCGTTCAATTGCAAAATGGCCCGCAGCCAATGGATGGCTGCCTGACGCTGTTGTACCTCGCAACCATGGCTCAGTATCTGGTAGATACCTCGCGCACTGTTGCCGCTGGAGCCATTGGTTATTTCAGATAAGCCTTCGCTCAAGGTTTTATCGTAGGCACTGACATTCGCCGAAAACGGCACAAACACCGAGACCAGCGTGGTTTTCAGAACGGCCTCGGGATAGCGCTGCTGGTATTGAATGGCCAGCCAGCTTCCCCATGAAACGCCCAGCAAGCTGATTTTGTCGAAACCAAAATGCCGACGCAGGGCATCGATGTCTTCAATGGATAGTCCGGTGTTGTTGTGCTGAAGTTCGCCAAGGGGGCGGGAGCGCCCGCAGCCACGCTGGTCGAACACAATGATGTCGAAACATCGCAGATCGAAGAACTCAAGGTGATGGGGAGTACAGCGACCACCCGGGCCACCGTGCAGGAAAAATATCGGTTCGCTGCCCGGTGTACCGTGCCGCTCCCAGTAGAGATGGTGGCCGTCGCCGGTTGGGTAGTAGCCTTTGTTCAGGAAGGCAGCCATCAGAGGGGAACCCTCAGCCTATAGAACTGGAACAGTTCCCTGTGCCCAGGGCGGGCCGCTACGCTGGAAATCAGCTGCAGTTTCAGTACCTGGGCCATGTAGGGAACAGCGATCAATACTGGCGTATGACCGAAAATGATAATCGTGCCTCCCGGATTCACGCACGGTGCCATATCGTGCAATGTTTGCTGCGCGTCGGTGCGAGTCATCACTTCGGCATTGAGGAAACGCAGTATCAGAACATCACATTTAACGCCGGTTGAGGCGGCGTTGCGGGCATCGGCCAGGTAAAACTCGGCGGATGAGGTGCCATGACGAATTTTGGCGTGCTCGATCATCGAAACCGATCGATCAGAGCCCAGACAACGACGATCCGGGAGCTCGCGGGCCAGGTGCGCAATGAACTCGCCAGTCGAACACGCCGGATCATGGATCACTGTGCCGGCGCTCGATATCGTTTTGAGCAAGACTGCACAATGCTGGCGAAAGTGACTTTCGTCGGCATCCAGCTGTGTGACGAGCGACTCAGTGCACTGCCAGTATTCGGGCGGGCATACAAACTCCTGCCCTGTGTCATCAGTGGCAGGAAACGGGAAATAGATTTCGCTGTCCGGTTGAGTCTGGGCGATGTGGAAAGCCGTTTCCTTTTCTTGCGGGGTAACCCCTCGAAAAGAGATCACTGCACCTTCATTACCCCAATGCAGTTGAGCCAGCGGGCCGAGCAACATCCAGGGCCTTAGCAGGCTGTTGATGTGCCAGCCGTCAGGTTCAGTAGGTTGCAGGACTTTTCGGCCTACCCAGTCGCGGTCATTAATACGCAAAACGAAGAGATGGTGCAGTCCTGGCCCCAAGGGCTCGATGTAGCGATTGAGTTCGCCCGGGGATGCAAAGGAATGGGCGAAGGTATCAGCCAGCCGTTGTTCTCGAAGGGTGTCGCTCGTATCGAATCGAGGGTTCATGCCGGCACTCCATGCCTGTTTTCCAGTCGCCGCCCCCGCGCCTGCGGGATCACCACATTGCCGCTGGAAACAACGAAAAAACGCTCCAGCCCCGGAATGACGACATTGACTAGCGTGGTCCCGAGTTCGGTCTGATGAAGCTGTGCAATGCCCAGCGTGCGCCCATGCCGGTGCAGGTCCTCGGCCAGAAGCCCAATCTGCTCGGCCAATGGCGGCTCATCGGGGGCAGCGGGCAAGATCACCGTTTGCTGCTCGCACAGGTTCAACAGTGGATACAGATCGAATCGCAGGCAGCGCAAAAGGCGAGGGAATTTAGTCAGATGGCGTTGTGCGTTACTCAGATAGTCTCTCAGTTCAGGCTCCGAGGCCGAGTGATGCAACTGCACCAGTTCGGTTAGCGCTCGCCAGGCACCATGCCGGGCACTGATCGAGCAACCGGTGCCGAAGACTCGTGGCTGGGCGCAAGATGCGGTTGAAAAGGCCAGAAAGGTTCGCGCAAGAAATTCAGTGCTGATGTCGACAAGGATAATCTCGGCGCCGATCTCCGCTTCGGCGTCCAGCCATAGCCGACCCAGAGCGTCTTGAGGGGACATACGCGCGACGCGGCGCAAGGGAGGGTGGACTTCGTAGTAAAAGTGTTTCAGTAGAAACAACGAAAGTGCATCACGCTCTATGCATTCATTGGCCGCATGCAAGACCGCCTCGTTATAACTTGCGCCAATAGCCGTTCCACTATTACTGGCATAACGCTGCAGTGCGCCATAGTTCGTTGTGTCTTGTTCCAGCGTCTGCCGTGAGTATCCGGGAGTGCTCAGAGCGACCGGATAAGAAAATGAAGTGTGATTTAGAACGCTCGTATACGTTCGGCAGCCTGTTAAGGCATTGGGTTGTTTGACGATATGTGCAAGGACAGTATCGTCGGCAAATAGTGGCGTATTGGAAAAATACCGCGGGGTTACATAGTGAATATCGGAAGTATTGAACGGGTCACTTAAATAATGTTCCAGCGTTTCATAAAGCGCACCGACACGGGCGTGTTGCAGGTAACCTTTACCCGATCCTCTGGCGGTACGGTGTGGATCGGTGGCGCTGACAGAAACATGGATCGCGACGATCTGCCGGCCAAGTGTGCGGGTGTCGACGCTGAGTCCCAAGCCATCCAGTTCGGCATGAATCCTCTGCTCGGCCTGCTCCAGGTTGAGTTCTCGTTCAGCAATTGTGAACCTGTCCATTGTCCATTCCCTTGAGAAACGGGGGGGGCAGTGGCCCCCCCCGTTTTTTATACAGCTTCCAGTTCGGCCTGTTCAGCCTCAGTCAGTTGCAGCTCTTCGATTTGCTCTGCCGTAGGGGCTTCCTGTTGTTCAAGATCGATCACTTTGTTGGCGTTCCAGCTGCTCATGTAACCCATGATTAAACTCTCTTTGTTAGAAGTTGGACGTGCCGTATCGAGCACGGAGCAAATGTATAAGTCAGATGTTGGGTCGGTCAAAAATGACAGAACGTTTCAATGTCATTTTTCAAGGGGAGATGAAATACGTACACATTATTTGTCGGGTTGACGATTTTTATCGTGGTCAATGGGCGGGCGCTGAATAAGACGGTATTTCAAAACACACTCGTCCAACGATTTCAGCGTATGTACTTGTCGGAGATTTCAGCGGTATGGAGGAGTTAAATCGTGATGACTGAGATTTGTGGTCCTTTGGATGCTTTGCGCAACGATTTTTCCTATGGCGCTTAAAGTCGTTTCAAACAAAACGGCGTGTTGAGTCAGCGACTTTTTACCGCCGAATCTGCGCTCGGACCCAAAAATGCAAAACGGCACCCGAAGGTGCCGTTTCTGTAGTGTTTGAGTCGGTTCAGGTTAACGCTGCGAGCCGTTCCACTGTTTCGGGAAAGCGCTCAACCAACCGAATCAGCGTTGTCGCCTGAGCATTTGGTTTAGCTCGCCCTTGCTCCCAGTTTTCCAGCGTCCGGGTGTTGGTGCGCAGGTACATGGCGAACACCGAACGGGAAAGGTTGAGCTGTTGGCGGATGGCTACCACTTCCTCGGCAGTGATGGGTACAAGTTTTGGCAACTGAACCTTGTGGCTCCGCAGCGTGACCTTACCTTGGCGCTCGTCGGCCAAGGCTTCGAGGCCCTCCATCAGTTCGGAAAAAATGTCACGTTTCATAGTGGGTTCTCGTATTGATTTCTCTATCCAGCGTTTGTCTGAAAAGTTTTTTCTGGGCAGGCGTCAGGTCGTCTTGCTCGTTTTTGCTGAACACCGTGAACAGCCAGAATTGATCGAAACCTGACCACCAGTAATAAATCACCCGTAATCCGCTGCGCTGCCTTTGCCTCGTCGCTGGTCGGAGAAGCGGACTTTGCGCAAACCGCCCGTACCTTCCACGAGATCGCCCGCTTCAGGGTTTTTCAGCAACTCCAGTTGAAAGCTGCGAAACAGATCGTCATCCAGATAGTCGTTTCGGTGTTTCTGGAACGCAGGCAATTCGATAAAAAGAGCATCCAAGTTCTGTACGCTACCTACGTATAGTGTTGTCTCGATAATCGAATAGGTCAAGGCATCGAAGCCATCCTTTTCGTCCTGGTCTCCAAGGTAGAGCCAAGTGCTTGGTTCTGGCTGTAGGACGAAACGGACAATCCCGCGCGAGCTTTCGGGGATCGCAGAAGTAGGGGAGGCTGGTAGTAACAAATCCCACAAACGCAAAAACGGCACCCGAAGGTGCCGTTTCTGTTTTTACCCAGCAACGCTAAGCGATCAACCCGCCAACCCCGCCTGCTGAACCAGGATCAGCAACGGCTGCGGATACAGACCGAGGAAGAACGCCAGTGCAGCGATCGCCAGCAGCATCACGCCGCCTGCACGCTGTTCCCAGTGCAGTTGCGCATCGTGGCGACGCAGGTTCGGTTCGATCAGGTACAGGGTGACCATCACACGCAGGTAGTAGAAGACGCCGATGGCGCTGCCCAGTACCAGGGAACCGACCAGCCACCATTGGTGCGACTCGACACCGGTAGCGATGATGTAGAACTTGCCGATGAAGCCCGCGGTCAGCGGGATACCGGCCAGGGACAGCATCATCACGGTCAGTACGGCGGTCAGGTACGGACGGCGCCAGAACAGGCCGCGGTATTCGTACAGGGCATCCGCATCACGGCCGTTGTACGGCGAGGACATCAGGGTGATCACGCCGAACGCGCCGAGGCTGGTGATCACGTAGGTGACCAGGTACACGCCGATGGCTTCCACGGCCAGACCCTTGCTCGCCACCAGGGCGATCAGCAGGTAACCGAAGTGAGCGATGGACGAGTAACCCAGCAGACGCTTGAGGTTGCTCTGGGTCAGTGCCAGCAGGTTACCGAACAGGATCGACGCGATGGCGATGATGGTCAGCACGTCACTCAGTACACCGCTGCTCGCCGCGGGCGAGATCTGGAACAGACGCACCATCACTGCGAACACAGCGACTTTCGAAGCGGTGGCCAGGAACGCGGCTACCGGTGCCGGAGCACCTTCGTAAACGTCCGGGGTCCAGAGGTGGAATGGCACCAGCGACAGCTTGAACGCCAGGCCGATCAGCATCATGCCCAGGCCCAGTTGCGCCAGCGAACTTGGCAGGCCGGTGGCCGCGAGGGCCTGGCCGATACCGACGAAGCTCAGGCTGCCGGAGTCAGCGTAGAGCAGGGCCATGCCGAACAACAGGAACGCGGAACCGGCGGCCGACAGCACCATGTACTTGATACCGGCTTCCAGCGAACGCTTGTTGAAGAAGGCGTAAGCCACCAGACCGTAAACCGGTACCGAGAGCAGTTCCAGACCGATGAACAACCCGGCCAGGTGCTGCGCGCTGACCAGCACCAGGCCACCGGCGGCGGCCATCAGGATCAGCAGGTAAAGTTCTTCACGGTTGCCCGGGTAACCCGAGCCGCCATCGCCGAGGTAGGCGTGGGCGAGGGTCACACAAGCGAGGGTGGCGACCAGGATCAGCGCCATGTACAAGCAAGCGAAGGTGTCGATCTGCAGCAGTGGAGTCACGGCCAGAGGCGCGACTTTCAGGGCTGGCAGGATCGACAGCAACGCCAGGTTCAGACCCGCCACGGAAATCAGGAAGGTCTGCGAGTGGTTGCGGCGCCAGGCGATTGCCAGCATCACCACGATGATCGTGGCGCTGGTGATCAACAACGGCGCAAGCGCGATAAAGTGTTGAGTCGTGAATTCCATAGCGCTCTTACCGGGCCGAAGCGAGTTGAGTGAAGGCGGTGCCGAGCCATTGCTGCACGCCATGCATCGTCGCAGCAGAGGTATCGAGGAACGGTTGCGGGTACACGCCGATGTAAATCAGCAACGCTGCCAGACCGACCACCATGATCAGTTCGCGACCATCCATGCCATGCAGCACCGCGTCCGATTTGGACGGGCCGAAGTAGGCACGGTGGATCATGATCAGCGAGTAGACCGAACCGAACACCAGACCGGACGTCGCGATGATAGTGATCCATGGGGCGCTCGGGAACGTGCCGATCAGGATCAGGAACTCACCCACAAAGTTACCGGTACCCGGCAAGCCCAGGGACGCGGCGGCGAAGAACAGGCTGACGGCCGGCAGGTAAGCGATCTTCGACCACAGGCCACCCATCTCACGCATGTCGCGGGTGTGGGTGCGCTCGTACAGTTGACCACTGAGGATAAAGAGTGCCGCCGCCGACAGACCGTGTGCCAGCATCTGCATCACCGCACCCTGCAGCGCCAGTTGGCTGCCGGAGTAGATGCCGATCAACACGAAGCCCATGTGGGAAACGGAGGAGTAGGCGATCAGACGCTTGATGTCGGTTTGGGCGAAGGCCAGGAACGCACCGTAGAAAATCCCGATCAGACCGAGGGTCATGGCGATCGGCGCAAACTCGGCTGAGGCATTCGGGAACAGCGGCAGGGCGAAACGCAGCAGACCGTAAGCAGCCGTTTTCAACAAGATACCGGCCAGGTCGACCGAACCCGCCGTCGGCGCCTGGGCGTGAGCATCAGGCAACCAGGAGTGGAACGGCACGACTGGCAACTTGACCGCGAAGGCGATGAAGAAGCCGAGCATCAGGATGTACTCGGTGGTCAGCGACATCTTGGTTTTCAACAGGTCGGCGTAGTTGAAAGTAATCACGCCGGTGTCGTCGAAGTTGACCAGGACCAGACCCAGGATCGCCACCAACATGATCAGGCCGGAAGCCTGAGTGAAGATGAAGAACTTGGTCGCCGCGTAGATCCGGGTTTTCTTGCCGTCCGAAGAACTGTGACCCCAGAGCGCGATGAGGAAGTACATCGGCACCAGCATCATTTCCCAGAAGAAGAAGAACATGAACAGGTCGAGGGCGAGGAACACGCCGACGACACCGCCCAGGATCCACATCAGGTTCAAGTGGAAGAAGCCAACGTGACGCTGGATCTCTTTCCACGAGCAGAGTACCGAGAGGATACCCAGCAGACCGGTCAACAGGATCATCAACAGCGACAGGCCGTCGAGGGCCAGGTGCACGCTGATGCCGAAGCGCTCGATCCAGACGTGCTTGAACTCAAGCACCCAGCTCGGATCGGCGCCAGGGGCCGGAGCAAATGAATAATCACCATGGGCCCACAGCCAGAGGCCGAGTGCGAGTTCCAGGGTCATGGTCAACAGCGCAATCCAGCGGGGGAGGGTAGCGCCGAAGCGCTCACCCATCCAGCACAGCAGGCCGCCGATGAAGGGGATCAGGATTAGCCAAGGCAGAATCATGACGGGCTCAATTCCTTTCGCAAGTTCGCAAGGTTCATATTCAGACCGCTACCAGCACGATGGCGCCGATGACCAGCACGGAGCCGGCTGCCATCGATGCCGCGTACCAACGCAGTTGACCGGTTTCGGTACGGCTCAGGGCGGTGTGACCGCCTTTGGCCATACGCGGGATCAGACCGATGGTCTGGTCGAGCGGGTCTTTGCGCAGTGCGTGGCTGAGCGCAAGGTAGGGCTTGACGAACAGTTTGTCGTAGATCCAGTCGAAGCCCCAGGCAGCGAACCACCAGGCCGAAAGGAAGCGGCCGATGCCGCTGTTGGCGATTGCAGTGACGAAACGACGCTTGCCGAGGAACAGCAGCGCGGCCAGCAGGATACCGGCCAGGGCGATGGCGCCCGAGGCGATTTCCAGACTGTGCTTGGCTTCGCCGCCGGCATGGCCGACGCTTTCCGGCAGCACACCGTGCAGCGGTGGAACGATCATCGCGCCGACGAAAGTCGACAGCACGATCAGCACCGACAGTGGCAGCCAGTGAGCGATGCCGTGACCGGCGTGTGCTTCGGTCTTCACTTCACCGTGGAACGCGATGAAGATCAGGCGGAAGGTGTACAGCGAAGTCATGAACGCACCGACGAGGCCTGCGTACAGCAGACCGTGGTTGCCGCTGGCAAACGCTTCCCAGAGGATTTCGTCCTTGGAGTAGAAGCCTGCGGTGACCAGTGGCAGGGCCGACAGAGCCGCGCCGCCGACGATGAAGCTGGCGTAGGCCAGTGGCAGTTTTTTCCACAGACCGCCCATCTTGAAGATGTTCTGCTCGTGGTGGCAGGCAACGATCACCGCACCGGACGCAAGGAACAGCAGCGCCTTGAAGAAGGCGTGGGTCATCAGGTGAAAGATTGCGCCATCCCACGCACCCACGCCCAGGGCCAGGAACATGTAGCCGATCTGGCTCATGGTCGAGTAGGCGAGGATACGTTTGATGTCGGTCTGAACCAGTGCGGCAAAACCGGCGAGTACCAGGGTCACACCGCCGACGACGCCAACCAGGTGCAGGATATCCGGCGCCAGGGCAAACAGACCGTGAGTACGGGCGATCAGGTAGACACCGGCGGTCACCATGGTTGCGGCGTGGATCAGTGCCGAAACCGGAGTAGGACCGGCCATCGCATCCGCCAGCCAGGTTTGCAGCGGCAGTTGCGCGGATTTACCGACAGCGCCGCCCAGCAGCATCAGGGTCGCCATGACCATCCAGAAGTCGCCGGCCTGGAATTTCTGAGGTGCCAGCACCAGCAGTTCCTGGATGTTCAGCGTGCCCAATTGTGCGAACAGGATGAACAGGCCGATGGCCATGAACACGTCGCCGATCCGGGTGACGATGAAGGCTTTCAGTGCCGCGTTACCGTTGTTGCGGTTGCTGTAGTAGAAACCGATCAACAGGTACGAGCACAGGCCCACGCCTTCCCAACCGAAGTACAGGAACAACAGGTTATCGCCCAGGACCAGGAACAGCATGCTGGCGATAAACAGGTTGGTGTAGGCGAAGAAGCGCGAGTAACCGGCTTCACCGCGCATGTACCAGGACGCGAACAGGTGGATCAGGAAGCCGACGCCGACCACCACACCGAGCATGGTCAGGGACAGACCATCCAGGTACAGCGCGAAGTTCGGCGTAAAGCCTTCCACCGCCATCCACTGCCACAACACTTGCGTGTAGTGACCGCCTTCAGGTGGTGCAACGTTGAACTGCCAGATCACATAAGCAGTGACGATGGCCGACAGGCCGATGGAACCGACGCCAATCAGCGCCGACAGGTTTTCCGAGAGGCGGCCGCGTGAGAACGCCAGCAGCAGGAAACCTATGAGAGGGAATACGAAAGTCAGATAGAGAAGATTCATCCGCGCATCTCGCTGGCAGCGTCGATATCGAGAGTGTGGAAGCGGCGATACAGCTGCAACAGAATCGCCAGGCCAATACTGGCCTCGGCGGCTGCGAGGCTGATCACCAGGATGAACATGATCTGTCCATCCGGTTGGCCCCAGCGGCTACCGGCAACGATGAACGCCAGAGCGGAGGCATTCATCATGACCTCCAGGCTCATCAGCACGAAGAGAATGTTGCGGCGGACCATCAGGCCGACCAGACCGAGGCAGAACAGGATGCCGGCGACCGCCAGACCATGCTCCATAGGGATAGCAGGCATCGTCATTGCTCCTTGGCTTCGTTGCGGCCCAAGTGGAACGCCGTGACGGCTGCGGCGAGCAGCAGCATCGAGGCGAGTTCGACCACCAGCAGATAAGGACCGAACAGGCTGATGCCCACGGCCTTGGCGTCTACGGTGGTGTGGCCGATGGCCTGACCGCTGGCGTCGCTGAACAGCACGTACAGCAGTTCAACCAGCAGCAGGGCGCCGAGTGCGACCGGGCCGAGCCAGATGCCGGGCTTGAGCCAGACGCGCTCTTGCTGAACCGAGGCGGGCCCCAGGTTCAGCATCATCACCACGAACACGAACAGCACCATGATGGCGCCAGCGTAGGCGATCACTTCCAGCACACCGGCGAACGGTGCGCCAAGGGCGAAAAACGTCATCGCCACGGCAATCAGCGAAATGATCAGGTAGAGCAGGGCGTGCACGGGGTTGGTGTTGGTGATCACGCGAAGCGTGGACACAACAGCGATACCCGATGCGAAATAGAAAGCGAATTCCATCTTTCTTCCTTAAGGCAGCAAGCTCTTCACGTTGATCGGTTCGGCTTCATTCTGCGCGGAGCCTTTTGGCTTACCGGCAATCGCCATACCTGCAACACGATAGAAGTTGTAATCAGGGTTTTTGCCGGGGCCGGAGATCAACAGATCTTCTTTCTCGTACACCAGGTCCTGACGTTTGAACTCGGCCATCTCGAAATCCGGTGTCAGCTGGATCGCGGTGGTCGGGCAGGCTTCCTCGCAGAGGCCGCAGAAAATGCAGCGCGAGAAGTTGATACGGAAAAACTCCGGGTACCAGCGACCGTCTTCGGTTTCAGCTTTCTGCAGCGAGATGCAACCAACCGGGCACGCCACGGCGCACAGGTTGCAGGCTACACAACGCTCTTCGCCGTCGGGGTCGCGGGTCAGCACGATACGGCCACGGAAGCGCGGCGGCAGGTACACCGCCTCTTCCGGGTATTGCAGCGTGTCGCGCTTGCGGAAGGCGTGGCCGAAGATCATCACCAGGCTGCGAAGCTGGGTGAAGAAGCCATGCACGATGTCAAATATGTACTTCATGATTCTCTATCCTCACTGAGCCGCGACGGCGGGCGTGTTGAGCAACACGATCGCAGCGGTCACCAGCATGTTGACGAGGGTCAGCGGCAGGCAGAACTTCCAGCTGAAATCCATCACTTGGTCATACCGTGGACGCGGAATCGAGGCGCGCAGCAGGATGAAGAACATGATGAAGAACGCGGTTTTCAGTGCGAACCAGATGAACGGGATCTGCGGCAGAATGCCGAACGGACCGTGCCAGCCACCGAAGAACAACGTCACCAGCAGCGCCGAAATCAACACGATGCCGATGTACTCACCGACGAAGAACATGCCCCATTTCATGCCGGCGTATTCAATGTGGTAACCGTCGGCCAGTTCCTGCTCCGCTTCCGGCTGGTCGAACGGGTGACGGTGAGTCACGGCGACGCCGGCAATGAAGAAGGTCAGGAAACCGAAGATCTGCGGGATGACGAACCACAGGTTCTGCGCCTGGTATTCAACGATGTCGCGCATGTTGAACGAGCCGACCTGGATCACGATGCCCATCAGCGACAGGCCCATGAACACTTCATACGACACGGTTTGTGCCGAGGCCCGCAAGCTGCCCAACAGGGCGAACTTGTTGTTACTCGACCAGCCGGCGAATAGCACCGCGTAGACCGACAGACCGGCCATGGCAAAGAAGAACAGGATGCCGATGTTGATGTCCGCCACACCCCAGGTCGGGGTGATCGGGATGATCGCGAAGGCAATCAGCAAGGCGCTCATGGCCACGACCGGTGCCAACGTGAAGATCACTTTGTCGGCGAACGGCGGGGTCCAGTCTTCCTTGAAGAACATCTTGATCATGTCGGCCGCAATCTGGAACGCGCCGAACGGGCCGACGCGATTCGGACCGTAACGGTCCTGCCAGAGGGCGAGCAGACGACGCTCGACCCAGCTCAGCAGCGCGCCGCACACCACAACGGCGAGCAGAATCACGATGGCCTTGAGGACCGCGATGATCACGTCAATCACTTCAGGCGTGAACCAGGTCATTGAGCTGCCTCCTGCAGACCGTCAACGGATTTGCCAAAGATCGCTGGCGGAATGCCGGCGATACCGGCCGGCAATGCGACCAGACCGGCACCCAGCTCTTCGTTGATGCGCAGCGGCAGACGCAGGGTCTGGCCAGCAACGCTCAAACTGAGCATGGCGCCGTCATTGACACCCAAACGGTCGGCTTCGGATTTGGCCAGCGACACGTAGGCGGCCGGGATGCGTTCCTGAACCGGCGCGGCTTTGGAAGAGTTCTCTTCGCTGCCGAACAGGTGGAAGAACGGCACAACCTGCCAGGTGCCCGGAGCCGGGTTGAACGCGCGAGGAGCACTGGCAAACCAGTTCAGCGAGTCACCGGTGCTTTCGATCAGGCGGGTGCCCGGGTCGCCAGCGCGGATGTGACCACCGACTTCGTCCTGGAACTTGTTCCAGGCT
>NZ_JBBWCB010000090.1:0-23170 GCF_039888995.1 Pseudomonas rossensis
CGGTCCTGCTCCGTGGGCCCGCCGCCATCGGCCATCCATGGCCGGGGGCGGCTAACCCGGCATCCATGCCGGGTTGCCCACTGCGCAGAACCTCCACTCGGCCTCTCGAGGGGGCGGTGGATCAAGATCAAGAGCTGAAGGCGAGCTAACGCTTGGCCTGTTGAGTGATGAGGAGCATGCGTACACCCGCTCCCCCCGGTAGGAGCTGTCGAGTGAAACGAGGCTGCGATCTTTTGATCTTGCTGTGGCTGTGGCTGTGGCTTTTGATTTTTATCTTCTGCCCCTTTCCCAGAGGCCGAACGCAGGCGTTGCTCAGGGGGCACCGCGGCAAGGATGCCGCGGTAGCCGCCCCCGGCCATGGATGGCCGATAGCGCCGGCCCCCCGGAGCAATGCCTTCGTTACGGCATGCCGAGCCTGGGCGAGGCACCGAATGGCGGGGCAGGAGCCCTTGGTTACTTGGGGCTTTTCAAAGTGACTCGCTGTAAAAACGAAACCGCCAGTCGCCATGACCGAAGAAACGGATATGCCCCCGATCAAATAACCCGCCATACCCAATAGAAAACGCCCCGAACCAGTCAGGGCGTTTTATCAAAAGAGCAATTACTTCTCGGCGCGTTCTTTCAGGGCTTTCAGAGTATTGAACGGCGCATCAACCACAAACTTGTTAGCAACCATCGACGGAATGCTACCGCCCGGCTCGGTATGCACCTGATAGGTCACTTCAATCTGATCGCCCTTGGGCACGAACTTCCAGAAACCGTCGACCTTGGTAACCCGCACAAAGCCTTTTTCTTCAGGAATGTACTTCGGCACACCTTCAAGTTTGCGAGTCAGACTGCCATCGGCGCCTTCGGTGGTGGTGACATGCAACACCGAATCACGCGCGGTAACCGGCCAAGGCGTATTGAACTGGGTGTAGGTCCAGCTCTGATCACCTTCGTGCTTAAGCAATTTTTGGGTCTTGCACTCGTGAATCCAGGCGCAGGCCCCCGGCACGTCTTCCTGCAATGCGCGCAGTTTGGCCACGGTGGTCTTCATCAGCGTGACACCACGGTAGGCCTTGTAATCGGAGCCGGCCACCTCGCTCAAGGAGATCTTGATGCCGTCCTGTTCCTTGGCGACTTTCCAGTCTTCGGCCTGAGCAGCCGTGGTGGCGAGCATTACCGTCAAACCACACAGCACAGCCATACGTTGCAGCGAACCCATAGTCTTATTCCTTATTGTTGAAGATCCGTTCGTTGAACACATCACGCCGCCGTCATTTGCTCCCACCAACCCAGCAATTTGATCGCTTCGTCACTGCTGCTTCCGCAGACTTCGATGTCGGCTTCGAACGCCGAACACACTGCAGGACGTTCCGGCTTGCCGAAAATGCCGCACAGGTTATCGACAGAGAGTTGTACACAACGTTCTCCGGCGGGCTTGCCATTGGGCATGCCGGGAATCGGTGAACTGATGGAAGGGGCAATGCAACAGGCGCCACATCCTTCACGGCATTTCATGACGACGAGCTCCTCGCGACGGGCGATGTGTTAAAGGACGTGGCACAGAGTAACCGCTAAAACGCTTGTTTAAAATTACCTGGACCCGGGTTTTTCGCTCAAACGAGCGTGACTGACCAGTCTAAGAAATTATCGTTTGAACTCGAATTCCAGGGCTGCGCCTTCGACTTCATGACGCTCTTCGTTGCGCAGTTGCAACTGCATTTCGTTGCTGATCAGCCTCCCGTTGAGCTGAAACGGACCAGCCTTGTCACCAAACATTTGCGGCAATAGTGCATCGTGCCGTGGCAACGGTACCGTACCGATCGGTTTCAGCTCCTCGGCCATGTCTTGGGGCAGGCTCAAATCCAGGTCGGCCGAAGGAAGCTTGGTTTTCGCGATCTCACTGGCGGGTTTGGACTTGGATGCAATCGGCGGTCGCTTTTTCACCTTGGCCGCTTTCTTTTTGACCGGCGCGGCTTTCTTGACCGGTGCTGGTTTTTTCGAAGTGGCGCTGGCTGCCGGTTTTTCTTGAACGGAAGCCGCTAATACACCTTCGGCCTGGAAGGTCATCAGCAGGCAGATCGATAGCCAGACGGCGGGAAAAATCGGCTTCATGGACCCAACGATACAAACGGCAGGAGCCATATGCTCGCCTGTTGCACGCGACATGACAAGCTCGGGCAGGAATATCCTGCCCGCCCCCTCAAAAGCCGCCGACCATCTCCTGACAGAGCTGGGTGGCGAGCATGCCCAGGGTCATCAATGCACGTTCGGCTTCACGGTTCCAGGGTGTGCCGCAGTTCAGCCGAATGCAGTGGTTGAACTGCTCGGTGTTACTGAAAATCAGCCCCGGCGCGATGCTGATGCCCTGTTGCAACGCACGAACGTGCAGCTCCTGCGTGTTAACCCGCCCCGGCAGGCTGACCCACAGAATGAAGCCGCCGGTCGGCCGGGTCATCTGCGTGCCTTCCGGGAAGTATTGCTGCACCGCCAGCTGGAAAGCGCTGAGGTTCTTGCGGTACTCCTGACGGATGTAGCGCAAATGCCGGTCGTAACCACCGTTCTCCAGGTACGCCGCAATGCCCATCTGCGTGACGCTGCAGGCCGAATGGGTGCTGAAGGTCTGCAAACGCTGGATTTCCTGCTGGTACTTGCCGGCAATCATCCAGCCGATCCGCACGCCCGGCGACAGGGTTTTGGAGAAGCTTGAGCAATAGATCACCCGATCCAGCCGATCGTAGGCTTTGAGTGATTTGGTACGACCCTGCTCGAACATCAGTTCGCCGTAGATATCGTCTTCGACAATCTGGATATCGAAATCCGAGGCCAGGCGCAGTAGTTGCTTCTGCCGCTCTTCGGGCATGGTGCCGCCCAATGGATTGCTCAGACGAGTGGTCAGCACCAGCGCCTTGATCGACCATTGGTTGGCCGCCAGCTGCAAAGCTTCAAGGCTCATACCGGTGGCCGGATCGCTCGGAATCTCGATGACCTTGAGGCCCAGCAGGTCGGCCAGTTGCAGCAAACCGTAGTAGGTCGGCGACTCGGCGGCGATCAGGTCGCCCGGGCGGGTCAGCACTCGCAGCGACATCTGCAACGCATCAACGCAGCCGTGGGTGATCACCACTTCCGACGGATCAACCACCACGCCGGCATCGCGCATGCGGATCGCCACTTGTCGGCGCAACGGTTCGAAACCCGGGCTGAACATGTAGCTGAACGCCCGCGGGCTATGGAAACGGGTGACTTTGGCCAGTTGCTGATGCAGCGCCCGCACCGGCAGATAATCAACGCTCGGTACGGCTGCACCCAAGGGAAACACACCCTCGCGGCGGGATTCGACCAGAACTTGTTGGATGATGCTGCTGCGAGTGACCAGACCTGGACGCTCGACCCGGGCGATGTCCGGTGTCGGCGCGGTCAGGGCCGGGGTCTGGTGCACGTAATAACCGGACTGTGGCCGGGCGCGGATCAGCCCCTGATCCTCGAGGTTGGCGTAAGCCTGCAACACCGTCGCATGGCTGACGTTGAGCTGCGAGCTCATCTTGCGCACCGAAGGCACGCGCTCCCCCGGTTGATAGACGCCACGGCGGATGTCTTCGGCCAGTTGTTGAGCAATACGTTGGTAGAGCAAGAGATTGGTCATGACGCAGCACTCGATTTCACGGGCATTTTATTCTTGTGTGAAACAATACCGGAACAGTTTAGAAGTGTACTGGGACAGTTGCCACAATAGTCGACCGTACAGTGCAGTGTCAGCAAAAACTGTACTGTTTTGTGCGTTGATTAGCAGGCGTAAAAAAACCCGGCACTGACGGGCAGGCCGGGTTGTAGGAGCTTTCGAGTGAAACGAGGCTGCGATCTTTCCAGGCCCACTTGAGTATCAAGAGCAAGATCAAAAGATCGCAGGCTCCGCCAGCTCCTACCGGGCAGCGCCGAGCTGGCCTTTTTCGTCAGAGAACACAATTTCTACCCGACGGTTCTGTGCACGTCCCCGTTCGGAGGCGTTCACGTCGACCGGATATTCATCACCGTAGCCTTCGACCTGAATACGTTTATCGTCGATGCCCAAATCCATCAGCACGTCCGCCACCGATTGCGCACGGTCACGGGACAGCTTGAGGTTTTCCTGCTTGCCGCCGGTACTGTCGGCGTAGCCTTCGATGCGCACCACGCGCTTGGGGTTGAGCTGCAGGAACTGCACGATCTTCAACACCACGCGGTTCGCCGAGTTTTTCAACTCCGCTTCGCCCGTGTCGAACAGCACGTCGCCCAAGGTCATCACCAGGCCGCGGTCGGTCTGGGTGGTCGCCAACGCGACAATCTGTTCTTCGAGCCACTTGCCCTGCTGCTGCACGCTGAGCAGTTTGGATTCGCGCAGGGCCAGCTGCAGGCGCTGACGCTCCAGTTCGAGCTTCGCCGCACGTTCTTCGTTGAGTACCTGATTGGTGTGTTCGCGCGCGATTTCGCTATAGCGCTCACTCAGGTAAGCGTAATGCAGCACGTCCGATCCACTGCCCCAATAGCTGGACAGACGATCGGCACGGGCCAGCGACTCACCGGCGCGAATCACGTCCTTGGGCGCGATTCGCAGCACGTTGGAATCTTCCTTGACCTTCTGGAAGTCAGTACTGGCCTGCTGCAACGCGGCCTCGCTGTGCTGACCGGCACAACCATAGAGGCTGGCGCAGCCTGCCAGGATCAAACCGCCCAGGGCTTTGGTCTTGAGGCTCATTGGGCATCTCCCAGTTGCTTGCGCAGGCGAGTGATGCGGGTACTGAGCACGTTCAACTGCTCCTCGCTCTTGAGGGTCAGAACCCGGGCTTCGGCCAGACGCGCGTCCAGCTCGGCCTGCTCGGCCCGCATGCGCGCGTTCTTGAAGGATTGGTCGTTCATGCTGCCCTTGGCGCGGTTGAACTTGTCTTCGGCCAGTTTCATTTCCGGCACGTCGGCGGCGGTGGCGCCTACTGCCTTGGCCTGTTCGAGTGCCTGTTCGGTCAGGCGCATTTGTTCATTCGGCGCCGGATCGGCTGCACAACCCGCCAGAGCCAGAACGGCCAGGGCAGCGAAAAGAGGTCGAATACTCACTAAAAATCCCTACTGTTTTGGGGTACTGACAGGTTGTTGCTGCGGTTGTGAGAGCTGCGCCTTCCAGCGCTCGATATTGCGTTGCAGCACGGCTTCCGTCAGTCCGGACGCGGGCAATTCTGTCATCTTTTTGGCCAGCTGTCCGCGCAACCACGGATCGTTGCAGGCAGAGTTGTGGGAAACCGCGAGGAACAGACCGGGTTTGTCGATCGGTTGTGGACGGGCGAGCAGGTCGTTGGCCAGGTTAAGTGTCTGCGCAGCCGCCATGCCCGAGTAGCGTCCGGCAAGGACAAATCCCACCTCGCCCAGCAGCAATTTCTGAAAGGCCTGGGTCAGGTTAGGCGTACGGGCGAGGGTCAATTGCTGCTCGGCGAACACGCCAAATGCCGGGGTCATACGAGACTTTTCCGACAACGCGCCGGGATGTCCATGAAGGTCCTGCGCTTCGTTGTAGACCAGCGTCGAGTCTTTGCGGGTCCAGACCAGGTAATCGTTTTCCAGTAACGGCGGATGAATGTAATCCAGGGATTCCAGTTCACTGACCGTCAATGACGCATCCGCCAGCATGTCCATTCGCCCACTGCGCACTTCGTCCAGGGCCTGAGAGCGTTTGCCGGCGTAAAGCAGTTCGACCTTGATCCCCATCTCCCCCGCCACTTGCTGCAACAGGTCAGCACTGGCGCCGATCAGGTGCTTGGGGTTCTGCGGGTCTTGCCACAGGTACGGCGGCGCGTCCGGGCTGCCGGTCACCACCAGGCGTTCGCACTTGCCCGCGGCGACTGACAGCGCCGGCAACACCGTCAGCCCCATTAGCAAAGACCAGCCGTAAACGCGGCGCAGATCCATGGCGACACTCTCCCACTCAAATCCGGAACAAAAAAAAAGCCCGACCAAAAGGTCGGGCTCTTTATAAGTCAGGCCGCTGGATTAGACCAGCTTCTCGAACTCAGGGATGGCTTCGAACAAGTCCGCCACCAGGCCGTAATCGGCCACCTGGAAGATCGGCGCTTCTTCGTCCTTGTTGATCGCAACGATCACTTTGGAGTCTTTCATGCCGGCCAGGTGCTGGATCGCGCCGGAGATACCGACGGCGATGTACAGCTGTGGAGCAACGATCTTGCCGGTCTGACCGACCTGCATGTCGTTGGGTACGAAACCTGCGTCGACCGCGGCGCGGGAAGCACCGACGGCAGCGCCCAGCTTGTCAGCCAGGGCGTACAGGTGTTTGAAGTTGTCGCCGTTCTGCATGCCGCGACCGCCGGAAACGACGATCTTGGCAGCGGTCAGTTCCGGACGATCGGACTTGGCCAGTTCTTCACCGACGAAGCTGGAAATACCAGCATCGTGAGCAACCGCAACGGCTTCAACAGCCGCCGAACCACCTTCAGCCGCCACCGGGTCGAAACCGGTAGCACGCACGGTGATCACTTTGACCGCAGCGTTCGATTGAACGGTTGCGATGGCGTTACCGGCGTAGATCGGGCGCTTGAAAGTGTCAGCGCTTTCGACCGAGATGATCTCGGAGATCTGGTCAACGTCCAGCTGAGCGGCAACGCGCGGCAGAATGTTTTTGCCGTTGGAAGTGGCAGCAGCCAGGATGTGGCTGTAGCCCTTGCCCAACTCGGCCACCAGAGGAGCAACGTTTTCCGGCAGTTGGTGAGTGTAGGCGGCGTTATCGGCCACCAGCACTTTAGCCACGCCAGCGATTTTGGCAGCAGCTTCAGCCACGGCGCCAGCGCCCTGACCTGCAACCAGAACGTGGATGTCACCACCGATTTTAACGGCGGCAGCCACGGTGTTCAACGTGGCCGGGGCCAGCACTTTGTTGTCGTGTTCAGCGATTACCAAGATAGTCATGATTAGATTACCTTCGCTTCGTTTTTCAGTTTCTCGACCAGTTCAGCCACCGACTTGACCTTGATACCCGCGCTGCGTGCAGCCGGCGCTTCGACTTTCACGGTCTTGTTGGTGGAGGCGGTGGAAACGCCCAAAGCGTCCGGAGTCAGCACTTCGAGAGGCTTCTTCTTGGCTTTCATGATGTTTGGCAGGGACGCGTAGCGCGGCTCGTTCAAACGCAGGTCGGTGGTGACGATGGCCGGCAGTTTCAGGGAAACTGTCTGCGCGCCGCCGTCGACTTCGCGAGTCACGGCAACGGTGTCGCCGCTGATTTCGACTTTGGACGCGAACGTACCCTGACCGTAGCCGCTCAATGCCGCGAGCATCTGGCCAGTCTGGTTGTTGTCGCTGTCGATGGCTTGTTTGCCAAGGATCACCAGCTGAGGCTGTTCCTTGTCGACAACAGCCTTGAGCAGCTTGGCAACGGCCAGCGAAGTCAGGTCTTCAGCGGATTCGACGAGGATGGCGCGGTCGGCACCCAGAGCCAGCGCGGTGCGCAGTTGCTCTTGAGCGGTGGACGGGCCGATGGAGACGACGACGATTTCAGTCGCAACACCTTTCTCTTTCAGGCGTACGGCTTCTTCCACTGCGATTTCGCAGAACGGGTTCATCGACATCTTGACGTTGGCGAGGTCGACGCCGGAATTGTCCGCCTTGACGCGAACCTTGACGTTGTAATCCACAACGCGTTTGACAGCTACAAGAACCTTCATGGATTCCTCGTTACTCTCCGGTGAAAAGAAAGTCGCCTAGGCGAACCTGGCGGTTTGATGCTCATCGGCGCAAGGGCACCTCTAAAAACGCTGGCCGGTGTAAAGGTGAACCCTGCTCACGAGGTGAATGACCGTTCGTCAGTGGTGACTGACGAGTCATTCATTATCGCGGCGTGTAAACTGCGCGCCAGAACCTGCGCTACGCATCACCTTGTACTGCCATCGCCCTGTCTTTAGAGGTGCTCTTGAAACCAACAGTCAGCCTACGGCGAGCGCAAAACCGACCGTATCTTGACCGGAACGCCTATTCCGGTCAATACGGCAAAATGGCCAGTCATAAGCCGCGTGACTTTGATTTCTCTGGCTTTGAGCCGATTCAAACAAACGTTTGTATTGGACGCTAGGAGTGGTGTAGATATAATGCGCCACCTTAGAGAGAAAGGTGGCTCATCGATTGTCCTCTTCCTGCATTGCGCAGGGATTCATGGATGCGACACCAAACCTCCAATTAGAAAAAAAACTGTTGAGCCTTGAGTAGGAGATAACCTGTGGAACGCGAATACATGGAATTCGACGTGGTCATCGTCGGTGCCGGCCCCGCTGGTCTTTCCGCCGCCTGCCGCTTGAAGCAGAAGGCCTCTGAAGCCGGTAAGGAAATCAGCGTCTGCGTGGTCGAAAAAGGCTCCGAAGTCGGTGCTCACATCCTGTCCGGTGCCGTGTTCGAACCACGCGCCCTGAACGAATTGTTCCCGGACTGGAAAGAACTCGGCGCACCGCTGAATACGCCGGTCACCCGCGATGACATCTTCGTTCTCAAGAACGCTGACAGCGCGCAGAAGATTCCTGACCTCTTTGTGCCCAAGACCATGCACAACGAAGGCAACTACATCATCTCCCTGGGTAACCTGTGCCGCTGGCTGGCCCAGCAGGCCGAGAACCTGGGCGTGGAAATCTACCCCGGCTTCGCCGCTCAGGAAGCGCTGTTCGACGAGAACGGCGTGGTTCGCGGGATCATCACCGGCGATCTGGGCGTTGACCGCGAAGGTCATCCGAAAGAAGGCCTGTACACCCCAGGCATGGAACTGCGTGGCAAGTACACGCTGTTCGCCGAAGGTTGCCGCGGCCACATCGGCAAGCAACTGATCAAGCGCTTCAACCTCGACAGCGATGCCGACGCCCAGCACTACGGCATCGGCCTGAAAGAAATCTGGGAAATCGACCCGGCCAAGCATCAACCAGGCCTGGTGGTCCACACCGCCGGTTGGCCGCTGGATATCATGGGCACCGAGAACACCGGTGGCTCGTTCCTCTATCACCTGGAAAACAACCAGGTCGTAGTCGGTCTGATCGTCGACCTGTCTTACAGCAACACTTACCTGTCGCCGTTCGACGAGTTCCAGCGCCTCAAGCATCATCCGGTACTCAAGCAGTACCTGGAAGGCGGCAAGCGCATCAGCTACGGCGCTCGCGCCATCAGCAAAGGCGGCCTGAACTCGCTGCCGAAAATGGTCTTCAAGGGCGGCGCGCTGATCGGTTGCGACCTCGGCACCCTGAACTTCGCCAAGATCAAAGGCAGCCACACCGCGATGAAGTCCGGCATGCTCGCCGCTGAATCGGTGGCCGAAGCGCTGTTCGCTGAAAAGGACGGCACCGAAGAGCTGACCACTTACGTCGACGCGTTCAAGAAGAGCTGGCTCTACGACGAACTGTTCGCCAGCCGCAACTTCGGCCCGGCGATCCACAAGTTCGGCGCCATCGTCGGCGGCGGTTTCAACTGGCTCGACCAGAACATCTTCGGCGGCAAACTGCCGTTCACCTTGCACGACACCAAGCCGGATTACGCTTGCCTCAAGCTTGCGGCCGACTGCAAGAAGATCGACTACCCGAAACCGGACGGCAAAATCAGCTTCGACAAGCTCAGCTCAGTGTTCATCTCCGGTACCAACCATGAAGAAGAGCAACCGTGCCACCTGAAGCTGACCGATCCGAGCATCCCGATCGCCAAGAACCTGCCGCTCTACGATGAGCCTGCCCAGCGTTACTGCCCGGCCGGCGTGTACGAAGTGGTGACCAAGGAAGACGGCGAGAAGCGCTTCCAGATCAACGCCCAGAACTGCGTTCACTGCAAGACCTGCGACATCAAGGACCCTGCACAGAACATCACCTGGGTGGCGCCGGAAGGCTCTGGCGGCCCGACTTACCCGAACATGTAAGTCGAATGCCTGAACATCAAGGCTCCCGAACGGGGGCCTTTTTGTTGTCTATGATTCAAGCCACACCACAAACCAATGTGGGAGCGAGCTTGGTCCGGGCGGCGTTCCGACGATGGCGGCTTACTATTCAACATTGATGTCGACTGATACACCGCAATCGCGAGCAAGCTCGCTCCCACAGGGGGATCAGCGGTGTGTCAGGCAGCGCGTTCGTCGCCAGGGCTACGCTCAAAGTAGCGCTTGTACTCGCGACTGAACTGCGACGTACTCTGATACCCCACCCGATGCGCCACCTGCGCCACACCCAAACCCTCGGCGAGCAACAACTGCTGGGCCTTGAGCAAGCGCAAGCGCTTCAAGTACTGCACTGGCGACAACAACGTGCTGCGTTTGAAATGCTCATGAAACGTCGACGCGCTCATGTTCGCGCAACTGGCCAGCGTCTCGACGTTCAACGGCTCGGTGTAATGCGCATGCAGATGGCTGAGCGACGCCGCGATCCGGGCGAATTGCCCCTGTTGCTCGACCAGCGCCCGCAGCACATCGGCTTGCGGCCCGCGCAAGGCGACGAACAACAACTCGCGCAATCGCGCCTGCCCCATAACCTGGCATTCCAGCGGATCGTGCAGGCAACTTAACAGCCGTTCAACACAACCACGCATCGCATCGTCGAGCACCGCCGAGGTCATGGACTCTGGCGTTTGCGCCGCAATACTATGCCCCGGCGCCAGCCCCATGGCCAAGACCAACTCACCGAGCAACACCCGGTCAATGGCGATGGAAACGCCCAGCATCGGGCCATCGGGGGCTGAAAACGTCTCGCATTCGAACGGCACCGGCAATGCCTGAATCAAATAATGCCCGGCGCCGTACTCCAGCGTACGCGGCCCCAGATACGCCAACTTGCTGCCCTGGGCGATGATGACCAGACTCGGCTCGTAAATCTGCGGACCGCGAGCCACATCACAACTGGCCCGCAAAACCTGCACACCCGACAACGCCGTGGGCGCGAAACCATCGCGATTAGTCAAAGGCTGAATCAGCGAAACCAGCGTGGCATTGGCATCGAGATGACGGGTCAACAACATGAGGGCTCTTCACAAAAAAGTCGCGGAAATAGGGATGAAAGCATCATCGCAGGTCTGATGGCCAATGCGACCCATTGAAGGCTGATGCCGGAGGATTAGGCATGACACCCGGAGGAATTGCCATGGCCGGTGGCCGGTGCGGCGCCCAGAATGCGTCACCTCACCCGTCACAGCTTTTGCGAGGTTCATCATGTACACCGCCATCGGATACGCCGCCCAATCGGCTACCACTCCCCTCGCCCCCGTGAAATTCGAGCGCCGCAGCCCACGTGCTGACGACGTTGCGATCGATATTCTCTACTGCGGCGTCTGCCATTCCGACATCCATCAGGCACGCAACGAGTGGGGCATTGCCGTTTACCCCCTGATGCCCGGCCACGAGATCGTAGGCAAAGTTACCGCCATCGGTGCGAATGTCACCAAGCACAAAGTCGGCGATCTGGTCGGCGTCGGCTGCATGGTTGATTCGTGCCGCAGCTGCGAAGCCTGCCAGGCGAACCTCGAGCAATACTGCCTCGAAGGTCCGACCATGACCTATGCCACCCCGGACCGCATCGATGGCAGCAACACCATGGGCGGCTATTCCGACAGCATCGTGGTCAGCGAGCACTTCGTGGTGCGCATCCCCGAGAAACTCGACCCGGCCAGCGCCGCGCCGATTCTCTGTGCCGGCATCACCACCTATTCGCCGCTCAAGCACTACGGCGTGAAGGCGGGCGACAAGGTCGGGATTCTCGGCATGGGCGGCCTCGGCCACATGGGCATCAAGTTCGCCAAGGCGATGGGCGCGGAAGTGACGCTGTTCACCCGCTCGGCAAGCAAGGCTGAAGAAGGTCGTCGCCAAGGTGCGGACCACGTGATCGTGTCCACCGATGCCGAACAGATGAAGGCCGCCGCAGGACATTTCGACTTCCTGCTGGACACCATTCCGGTGCAGCACGACCTCAATCCCTACCTCGATACGTTGCGTTTCGACGGCGTGCACATTCTGGTGGGCTTGATCGAACCGGTCGATCCACCGGTCCACGCCGGCAAACTGGTGATGAGCCGTCGCGTATTGGCCGGCTCGCTGATCGGCGGCATCGCCGAAACCCAGGAAGTGCTGGATTTCTGCGCCGAGCACAACATTACCTGCGACATTGAAATGCTCGACATCCGCCAGATCAACGAGGCTTACTCCCGCATGATCGCGGGTGACGTGAAGTACCGCTTCGTCATCGATATGGCGACTCTGAAAGTCTAATCAGACTTTCGCGCCAAGCTCCGCCGAAAGCCGAGCCGTGACCCCTTTGATCAGGGGAATCAGCTCGGCCATTTTCTCCAGCGGCATATACGGCACGGTGCTGGCGATGCTGATGCCGGCAACGATGCGCTTGCTGGCATCACGGATCGGCGCCGCCACACAGCGGATCGACGGTTCGTTATCTTCCAGATCGAACGCATAACCGCCCGCCACATACTCGACCATGCGCTGCTGAAACTGCTCCCAGGACTGCTCCGGGTGCTGCGGCCAGAACTGATTTTTCCCACCCGCCGGCAAGCTGACTTCGTACAGCCGCAGCCATTCTTCCTGCGTGTCATCGAGCATCAACGCCTTGCCGATCCCGGTACGCGCCAACGGCATGCGATGGCCCACCCGCGAACGCATTTCCGGGCCATTGCGCCCCGGATTCTTGTGCAGGTACAGCACCTCGTCGCCTTCACGAATCGCCAGGTGAATGGTGTCACCCGTCAACGCCGACAACTCATCCAGATACGGCCCGGCCAATGTGACCAGCGGCAATTCTTCACGCGCCTGGAAGCCCAGCTCGATCAACTTCGGCCCCAACAGATAACCGACTTGCGGCAACACACGCAGATAACGCTCGTCCACCAGGCAACTGGCCAGACGATGCGTTGTGCTGCGTGTCGTGCCGATCAGCCGGGCGATCTCCTTGAGATCGCGGGCACCACTGGCCACGGCCTGAACCACACCCAATCCACGAAGCAGTGTCTGGGTGCCGGTCGGTGCGGCGTCCTTGGCGATTTTTGGGGCGTCTTCCTGCATATCCAGCCTTTACCGTTGAGCGAGTGAACGGGCGGCATTATGGTCGCCCGAATGCCGCAACTACAACTTGATACGCTCGACTTTGCCGACCAGCAATATGTAGGAAAGCGCACCAATCAACGCCAGAACCGAGATATAGGTGATCGCGGGAGCGAACGAATCACCGGTGGCGAGGAAACCGATGACGATCGGCGTGGTAATCGCCGACAGGTTGCCGATGAAGTTGAACACCCCACCGGTCAACCCGAGCAATCGCGCCGGGGCCAACGTTGACACCAGCGACCAGGTGATCGACGCCAACCCGTTACCGAAGAACGCCAACGCGAGGAAGGCAATCACCAGCGGTGTCGACTCAACGAAGTTGGCGCCGATGATCGAAGTGGAAATCAGCAGGCCGCCAATGATCGGCAACTTGCGGGCGAAACCCACGGTGTAGCCGCGGCGGATCAACCAGTCGGAGAAGAACCCCGAACAGAGCACACCGACGAAGGCGGCAAGAAACGGCAGCGACGCCAACAGGCCGGACTTGATGAAGTCCATACCGCGATATTTCACCAGGTAGGTCGGGAACCACGTCAGAAAAAACCACAACGTCGAGTTGAGGCAGAACTGGCCGAGGTAGATACCCCATAACTTACGTTTGGTCAGAACGATGCCGAGGTCGATCCAGCTGAATTTGGCTTTGACTTTGGCTTGTTCAGCCTGGATATCCACCAGCCCGCCACCTTCGCGGATCAGCTCGATTTCGGCGTCATTGGCGCCTTTGAAATCCCGTGGTTCGCGATACACCGCGTACCAGATGACCGCCCAGAGAATACCCACCGCACCGGTGCTGACAAACACCATGTGCCAACCATATTGATGCTGCAGCCAGGCCAATACCGGCGTCAGGAACGCAAGACCGACGAATTGCCCGGAGGTATAGAAACCAATGGCCGTGGCGCGTTCGCGCTCGGGGAACCAGGTAGTGACCACACGACTGTTGATCGGGTACGCCGGGGCTTCCAGCGCACCGACTGCCATGCGCAATACGAACAGTGCAATGAAGCTGGCGGCGAAGCCGAGCATCACCGTGGCGATCGACCATAGCAGCAGCGCGACGCTGTAAAGAATCCGCGGTGGAACCCGATCCACCAGCCAGCCGCCGGGGATTTGCATGGCAGCGTAGGTCCAGCCGAATGCCGAGAAAATCAGCCCGACGTGGATCGGGTCGATGCCCAGTTCGCTGGTGAGTGCCGGGGCGGCGATGGACAGGTTGCTGCGGTCCAGGTAGTTGATCACCACGGTGATAAACAGCAGCACCATGATGAAAAAACGCTTGCGACTGGGCGTCACCAACGACGCCTGCCCGGTGAGGGTTTGCGGTTGCATGGGGAATGCCTCTTCTTATGTTTATTGAGGTCGATGTAAAGGCTTGCACTGAACCCTTGTGGGAGCGAGCTTGCTCGCGATTGCGGTCGTTCATTCAACATTGATGTCGACTGACACACCGCTATCGCGAGCAAGCTCGCTCCCACAGTTGAACTGTGTTGGGTCAGAGAGAACTCACCACTCAGCAAAACTGCCATCGGCATGGCGCCAGATCGGGTTGCGCCAGCGGTGGCCGACGGCCGCGCGTTCGATCACGTATTCCTCGTTGATCTCGATCCCCAGGCCCGGGCCATTCGGGATCTTCACGAAGCCTTTGTCGTAGTCGAACACCCGCGGATCCTTGACGTAATCCAGCAGATCATTGCTCTCGTTGTAGTGGATGCCCAGGCTCTGTTCCTGGATGAACGCGTTGTAGCAAACCGCGTCCAGTTGCAAACACGCCGCCAACGCAATCGGCCCCAGTGGGCAATGCAGCGCCAGCGCCACGTCGTAGGCTTCGGCCATGTTGGCGATCTTGCGGGTTTCGGTGATGCCGCCGGCGTGAGACGCATCCGGCTGAATGATGTCGACATAACCTTCGCTGAGCACACGCTTGAAATCCCAGCGTGAGAACAGCCGCTCACCGAGGGCGATCGGGGTGCTGGTCAGCGGCGCCAATTCTTTCAGCGCTTCGTAGTTTTCGCTGAGTACCGGCTCTTCGATGAACATCAGCTTGTACGGATCAAGCTCCTTCATCAGCACCTTGGCCATGGGCTTGTGCACCCGGCCATGGAAGTCCACGCCGATGCCGACGTTCGGCCCCACCGCATCGCGCACGGCCGCGACGTTGGCCAGGGCCAGGTCGACTTTCTCGAAGGAGTCGAGGAATTGCAGCTCTTCAGTGCCATTCATTTTCACCGCAGTGAAACCACGTTCGACGGCCTCTTTCGCGGCCCGAGCGGTGTCCGCCGGGCGGTCGCCGCCGATCCACGAATAAACGCGAATCTTGTCCCGCACCTGACCACCGAGCAGGTCGCTAACCGACACACCCAGGGCTTTACCCTTGATGTCCCACAACGCCTGGTCGATACCGGCCAACGCGCTCATGTGGATCGCGCCACCCCGGTAGAAACCGCCACGGTAGAGCACGGTCCAGATGTCTTCGATGTTGCGTGGGTCTTTGCCGATCAGGTAGTCGGACAATTCTTCAACGGCAGCGGCAACCGTTTGCGCGCGACCTTCGACCACGGGCTCGCCCCAGCCGGTCACGCCCTCGTCGGTTTCGACTTTGAGGAAGCACCAGCGCGGCGGAACGATGAAGGTGGTCAGCTTAGTGATTTTCATCTTTTTGTCTCTCTTATAGATATAGCGCGCTCGGCGCCAAAAAGTCTTAACGCAGAGCGTTCCATGCAGCGACATATGCCTTGGCGTTTACTGCCACTTCCTCTGGTGTCATACCCGGCTTGAACAACCCCGAACCGAGGCCGAAACCTTTGACGCCCGCGTCGATAAACACCTGCATGTTGTCCGGCGTGATCCCGCCGACCGGCGCCAGAATCGTTCCCGCAGGCAGCACCGCGAGCCAGGCTTTGACGACTGCCGGGCCCATCTGCTCGGCCGGGAACATCTTCAGCACGTCCGCCCCTTCGGCCAATGCTGCGAAGGCCTCAGTCGGCGTCGCCACACCCGGCGACAGGAACAACCCCGCCGCTTTCGCTGCGCGCAACACCTTGGCATCGCTGTGCGGCATGACGATCACCTGACCGCCTGCCGCTTTCACTTGCTCGACCTGCTCCGGCGTCAGCACCGTGCCCGCGCCGATCAGGCAATCGGCAGGCAAGGTACTGCGCAGGATGCGGATACTTTCGTACGGTTCAGGGGAATTAAGCGGCACTTCGATGACGCGAAATCCGGCGGCGTAAAGCACTTCGCCGATGGCTGCTGCTTCTTGCGGGCGCAGGCCACGCAAAATCGCGATCAGACCGTTTTGCGCCAATGCTTGCTTGAGCATGTCAGACCTCCAGTCAGGTTTAACGGGATGAGTGTGATGTGATCAGTCCGGCGGCAACCGCCAACTGCCACAAGCCGCGTTCGGTGGCCTGTTCGGCCAGGGTCACCCGGGCAAAACCACAGGCGTCGAGCGCCCGGCTGTAGCGGGCACAGAGTTGGGAATTTCCGATGAGGATGATCGCCGGCAGATGAACGCTGTTGCGTCGGCGTCGCTGAACACTCGCCAACGCTGACAGTTCATGGCCGATCAACAAGCCGGACAAGTAATCCGGTTGGGCAGTGGCGCTGAGTTCGCCCGTCAACCCGAGGCTGCGGGCACTGAACAATGTCGACAACGGCCCGATCTCGCCATCCGCCGACAGAGCCACCTGCACGCCACGATCAAAGGCTTGGCCATCGAAGGACGCGCCCTTTTGCTGAGTGCGCCCGAGAATGCTGTGCTCGCTGAGCACGGCGAAGACTTCGCCGGTCATGAAGGTATCGAACTGCACGATGCAGCCGTCGGCCACCTCCACCCACTTCGAATGACTGCCCGGCAGGCCGATCAACAGATCACCACCCGCCTCGGCCGGTAGATTCTGCAGCACACCAAGCACCTGGGTTTCTTCGCCGCGCATCACGTTTGGCAAACGAGACCGCTGAATCACGCCCGGCACGATGTGCACATCGACACCGCGAAGACTGCGAACCGTTTGTAGGGAGATTCCGAGATTGGCGACGTTCGCCGGCGTATCGCGGTAGGCCGCTTCACGCCAGCCTTGTGCGCTGCCGACCATGCCGCAAGCAATCACCGGCAAATCGGGCTGCGCGTCGAGCCAGTCACCGCAGGCCTCATCGAAGGCCAGTTCAAAACCGTCGGCACATTCCTGACCCGCGATCATTCGCGGCGTCCTGGGCAGCTGCATGATCCCCGACGACAGCGAACGCTGTTCGAGCACCTGGCCACCCGCGGCGAGTTTGTAAGCACGTAATGAGGTTGTCCCCCAATCGAGCGCGATCAATTGCGCCAGCATCGCTTCACCTGTTTTGTTTAAAGGCAGTGAGTGAGCTGGACTATAGGCCTTCCGGAGCGAAAATCTCAATATGTAATTTAGAATCCCATATTTTGGGATATTGCTTTCTGGCCTCTCCTTCAGGTTTGGATGGACCACTGACTTTGCGACCATCCTCCGCGCCGTTTTGCATTCAGTACTTAGCGATCTCTCGTAACAAATCTTTCGTAGGAACCTGCATCTCTTCCGAAAAATAGGTTTTGTAAGAATAGGCATTGATTCTAACTTTGCAGGTAATTGACGCCTGCTCGGCCAATAGCGAACTAAGAGCTTCGCTTTTCATCACAGCATCGTTTGTCGAACTCTTGACTTCACTAAATATTAAATCAGCCTTAAGCACCTGTTCACCACCCTGCTGAACAGTTTCAATAAACCCCTCCCCGTATTGGTGGATGCGGTGAGCCACTGAAAAATCAGTATCACCGTCCAAGGAGCAAATTAATGTCTGACTTATCTTTGATTTAAACAAATTCACCACATCTACATTTGACGTAAAGCTAACTTGATATATACGTTTGTCTTGATAGCGCTCGACGCTGACGTACTCCAATTTAGCAATGGGCTTACCATGATTCATTGCGCATGAAGCGCACAGCATGAACATTAAACACAGGAGCAATCTAGGCACATTTTTTTCCTTTGAAGTGTTCAACTATCGACTCCATTAAAATATCCCTGGCCGACTTACCGCATTCAAGCACGGCGATGTAAATCGCCCACGCGTCGGCATGATTAACATCAACACGACCGTTCATATTTGGACCGGATGCCATATTCCACTGTTCACCAAAATCGGCCACAAGGTCGGAAAAATTCCAATCCTTGGCATCTGCTCTCACGTTGACCCAGTACTCTGCCTTTGGTTTGGGTTCTTGCTGATAGATACTCGAGATCCCATAGACAATTTTTCCTTCACCCACAGGATCAAGCGTGACTAAAACCGGAATTCTATACCCTCGATTACTTAACACTGCTGATAGGTGAGCACCATTCCATCCACCCAGGCTGTGACCCACTATATATACAGGCGTTGTTAGATCCGGCGCCTTGGCCAGAACATTGGCCTGAAGCCCTTCATCAGTTAAAAAATCGTTATAACTAAGATGATGCGCCTCATAGGTATCAGCAAGGCCTTCAATTTCCATATTTTTAATGAAGATTTTGCGAGCTTCCACGACGTTATTATTGGGCCCCGTCAGATAGTAACTTTCCTTGTCACCGGCCCCACCGACAAAAAATACAACGATGTTCTTGGGGGTAACTGACGCTTGTTTAACAGTACCATCCGTTTTACACGTCAAGTCATGAGTCACCACCAGTTTCTGACATCCCTTCAATGCAGGATTTTCGGCTCCCGTTTCCTGCTACTCCACGAACAATTTAATGGTTTCGGGGACATGCGAACTTACCATATGGGTAAAGCCCGCTTCATTCGTGATGCCATGCTCCACACGTCCGTCTCCGCGTTGAATGGCGTAAGGATAGTTAGGCATAGGTTCGCCCGTGATCTCATTGATCACTTGCATCCGGTCATTGAAGTGCACCGGCATCGGCAACAACCCACTAAACGCAGCGCCTCCGCCACTCTGGCCAATAATTACCGTGCCGGAGCCGCCAACGACCACGTTGCCGTGACCACCCGTACTGTCGAGCGTTGCGGCGTTGAGACCGTTGATGAATACCGTTCCGGACACGGCACCGGTGATCGGGCTGCCGCAGGCGGATTTGTCGGTCATGCGGGCCGCGGCGAGGCCGTCGAAGAAAACGTCCGGTGAGCCGGACACGATCGGGTTAGTGCCATGGCCCCGCAACGGGCACGCGGTTGGGTCGGTGACGCGCGCAGCGGGTTTTCCACTGAAGTCAAAGCTCCTTGCTTCTGAAGTTCAGGGGGAAGGTGATAGATATCGATGTCGGTCGCGGCGAAGCGCCAGCGATTGTCGATCGGGTCGAACAGCGCATGACAATTGTCGCGACTGTCGGAAAATGTGGCGTTGTGAAGGGTTTGCCAGGCTTCGTCGACCTGCCATCGCAAATCAGCACCCGAAACGTTGTCGAGGTCATTGAGCAAGGTGTTGTAGTCCCGCAGACCAATCCGGTCGTAGGTGGTTTGCAATAGACAGGCCATTTGCGGACCGAACTCGACGTAGTGTTCCGAGGTCCATTGGCCGATGTCGGAATAGACGTACCAGCCCATTGGTACCAGCGCTCCGTCATTCAGCAGACATTGACCTGTCTGGGCGACGAAGCCACAGCAGACATGCAGCGCCAGCCAGCCCTGATGTTCCTGGATAAACGAGTTCGGATCGAACGTGCGAAGGGGTACGACGCGGTACTCTTCAAGACCGCGACTGCGCGTCATCAACTCGGCGTCCAGACGCGAAACGAAGGCCCGAATCGCCTTACCACCCGTGTGGTTGAGGGTGCAAAGAATATCCACCGATTGGCGATGGAGGTCGTCAGTCGAGCCAAGTTTTTTGACCAGACCATACAAACGCATATTCGCCCGGTCCGCTCATCGCCCGTCACTCATTGATGCGGCGAAGGCTCCACGGGCGTGGAGATAAAGTGCCAAAGGCATTGCAGGTGTCGTCCGTGAGCGCGCAAAAGGCGCACAGAATGCCGGACTAGAGCGGTGGCGACAACTGATTCAGCAGCCCATTGCCATCAGTGATCACCGCCCCTCGGCAAACTCCCGCAACACTGCCCCATCCATCCGATACCGCACCCACTCTTCCTGCGGCTGCGCACCCAACGACTTGTAGAACTCGATCGCCGGTTTGTTCCAGTCCAGCACGCTCCACTCAAAGCGACCGCAATCATTGGCGCAGGCGATTTTCGCCAGATGACGCAGCAAGGTTTTGCCTGCGCCGCCGCCACGTTGTTCGGGGGTGATGTAGAGGTCTTCGAGGTACAGGCAGTTGCTGCCGAGCCACGTGGAATAACTGAAGAAGAACACCGCAAAGCCGATTGGCGAGCCATCGCGCAGGCAGATCAGCCCGTGGGCGGTGGCGCCTTCGCTGAACAGGCTGCGCTCGATGTCGGCGACGCTGGCGATGACTTGGTGGCGGGCACGTTCGTAGTCGGCCAGTTCAGTGATGAACCCGAGGATTTGCGGTGCATCGCTCGGGGTCGCCGGGCGGATCTCGATCGTCATGGACGTGCCTTCGTCAAAAGTTGAAAACGCCATACTAAGTCGGCGCGCGGCGCTCGTCACACTGGAAATTCAAAGCTGATCCATGGAGCATGTCGCTACAAAAGACGTTTTCACTTAACAGGATGTTTATGAACACTGATGCTTTCGCGCCACTGCAACTTCTCGCTGCGCAACTGCTGCCCCACGCGCTGGAGCCGTCGGAAGATGGCGCTCACGATCTGTCGCACTTGCAGCGGGTCTGGCACAACGTGCGTACGCTTCACGCTGAAGAAGGTGGCGATCTTGAGGTGCTGCTGGCGTCAGTGCTGTTGCACGATTGCGTGGCGGTAGAGAAGAACTCGCCGCTGCGTTCTCAGGCGTCGCGGCTGGCCGCCGAGAAGGCATCGAAATTGTTGGCGGACATGGCCTGGCCAGACGCAAAAGTCAGCGCAGTTGCCCATGCCATCGAAGCGCACAGTTTTTCCGCCAACATCGCGCCGACCACGCTCGAAGCAAAAATCATGCAGGACGCCGACCGCCTCGACTCCCTTGGCATGCTCGGCGTGGCGCGAACCTTTTACATCGCCGGACGTATGGGCAGCGCGTTGTACGACCCAGAGGATCCCGAGGCGAAGGACCGGGAGTACGATGACAACCGTTTTTGCCTCGACCATTTCCAGACCAAACTGCTGCACCTGGCGGATGGATTCCAGACAACCACCGGCCAGCGTCTGGCACAGACTCGCCACGAACGGTTGAAGGGTTTCATGGAGCTGTTCAAGGAAGAAATAGGCGTCTGCTAAACGTATTACTCCGGCCAACACTAACCCTGAAATCAATAACCTCAGACCTAACATCGACGCCTTGCGTGATAGATAGATGAAGCTCTCTTCTATCGGGTCAAGGAACCGCGTCATGTCTAGCGCAACACCCCCAGTCTCCAGCAGGTTGTTCGGCCTGTTTTGCCTGGCCAGCTTTTTGCTGTCGCTGTCCTACGGCTCCACATTTTTGTTGTCGCTTTTGATCGGTTCACGCGGTGGCAACGAACACGACGCCGGCAGTGTGATTTCGGCGGCGATGCTGAGCACGTTTGCGGCGGTGATTGTCTCCGGGCACTTGTCTGATTTACTCGGTGCGGCACGGTCGATTGCGCTGTTCGGCGTCTTGCTGGTGGCCGCCAGCCTGGGCTTCGCCCTGACACCAGGTTTCGGCAATCTGCTGTTGTTTTTCGGACTCTTGCTGGGGCTGGGTTGGGGCGTGTTCTATACCCTCGGCCCAATCATTGTGGCGAGTCTGGTAACGCCCGCCCAACGCGCGAAATACTTTGCGCTGCTATCGGGCAGCATGATGACCGGGATCGGCAGCGGTCCATTGTTGGGGCGCGCCGCGAGCGCTCTCGGGTATCCGATCACCGCGGCGTTTTATCTCGCGGCGCTGGCCAGTCTGATCGGCGTGTTGCTGTTTTGGCGGTTGGATTCGCAGCTGAAAAAAACGCCGGGCCACTCGGCAGCGGTGTCACGAATTTCATGGCTTGCAGCGGCGCAAGTGCTGTCGTCCAGAGCGGTGTTTCCGATCATCATGGTCGGCCTCGGTGGTTGCGTTTTCGGCGGTCTGTCGAGTTTTCAAACCAGCTACGCCGCCGCGCGTTCACTCGACTATTCATTGTTCTTCCTCGGCTTCATGAGCGCAGCGATCAGCAGTCGAATGCTGATCGCCGGTTTCGTGGTCAAGCGCGACCCGTTCTGGGCGTCCTGCCTGCTGTCGGGCTTGATGATGGGCTCGATCCTGTTGTTCGGGTTTGTCGTCGACGACGGGCTCAGCTACGTGCTGGCGGCGGTGATGCTCGGGGTCGGTTACGGGCTGACCTATTCGGTGATCAACGGCCTCGCGGCCAACGAGGCACCGCACGGCACCACCGCGCAATCCTTGCTACTGTTCAGCCTGTCCTACTTTATCGGCGTGTTTGGTTTTCCGTTGCTGGCCGGGAAAATCATCGTCGAACAGGGGATGGCGACGCTGTTGCTCACGGTATTGGCGGTTGCTGTACTGAATTGGCTGATCAGCGTCGGCCGGCTGGTCTGGCGCCGAGCCGTTACCAGCAAAACATTGCAGCAGGCCTAGACCGTTCGTCGTTCATCAGGCACCAATCCAAATCGGGGGCGGACCAACGTCAAGTAAGGACTCTAATTAAATGGACCTATCCACATCCATGAAGAGGTAACCATGAACGCCGATAAAAACCTTGAGAAAGAAGTCCTGACCCGTCTGCTGCATGCCCATCCAAGCGGCTTGGGCAGAGAGGTCCTGGACAATTACCGGGGGGAGAGAGTCGTGGCCAGCACCCTCGCCACGCTGCAGGATCGTGGATTGATCCAGCATGGTCATGTGATCTGCAACGAGGCCGGTGAGCACTCGTTGAACTTGCCGATCAAACTCAGTGCCGCAGGCGTTGAGGCGGCGCGCAAGCTGGACGTTTAGAAAGACGAATCAGGTCGCAGTCGTGCGCGGCTGCGACCGGGTAAGGTCAGGATTGATGGTGAATCTTATGGCCCCATCGCCGGAACGCCGCCCGGAGCAAGCTCGCCCCCACACTGAATC